>NZ_CFQVBI010000057.1:0-47276 GCF_986095205.1 Megamonas sp.
CTTTAAATTCATTTGAGTATTTAGTCATAAAAAAACTGCACCTCCAAAAGTTGTTTTGTGTCCAACTTTTGGGGTGCAGTTCATTTCAGCTTTAATGCTTTTTTATTTTATCTATTTATTTGACAAATATCTTTGACGATTTCTCCTGCAATCATTAAGCCTGCGATTGGTGGCACGAAAGAAATGCTTCCTAAAGGTTGTTTACGAGTAGAAGCAGGATTATTATCCTTAGAGGTATTTTCTTTAAAATTTACAGTGTAATTAGTAAAGGGTTCCTCTGTAGAATAAAGGACTTTTAATTTTTTTATACCTTGTTGTTTTAATGTTTTGCGCATAATGCGAGCAAGAGGACAAGTATGTGTTTTATAGATATCTGTAATTACGAATTTTTGTGGGTCTAATTTATTGGCAGTGCCCATAGAACTCATAATTGGCAGATTGTGCTTATTGGCATTTACAATTAAATTAATTTTAGCTTTTACATCATCTACAGCATCAACAATGTAGGTATAATTGTCATCCCAATTGAAAAAATTGCTTTCAGGTGTATATAATTTTTCTATAGTTGTAACTTTTGCCTGTGGATTGATAGCAAGTATACGCTCTTTCATCATTAATGTTTTTTTCTGACCAATAGTTGTTTCAAGAGCATGTATTTGACGATTGATATTAGTTAGTGATATATCATCGCTATCAATTAAAATGAAGTCACCAATACCACAGCGAGCTAATCCTTCTGCCACATAAGAGCCTACGCCACCGATACCAAAGATGGCAATTTTACTTTGGGCTAATTTAGACATATTTTCTTCGCCTAATAATAATTCTGTACGGCTAAAACGGTTTAACATAGATTTCTCCTCATTAATAGATAAAATGCACTAAACAGATTAATTTTAATTTGATTAGTCTATTTAGTGCATTTAGTTTTGATAAAGTAAATTTTATTTTATATCGTTTTTAAAGTTGAAAAATGGAAATGCTGAAAAGCTACTTTTTTTATTGTCTTTTTCTTTATTCATGAAATCTGGTAATTTTAAGCTATCATCTGTTTTTGGCTTAACAGTATTATCAGTTGTAGCTTTAGTTGCAGTATCTTTATTTTCTGTAGAAGCTTTTTCTTCATTTGGTGAAGCATTATCAGAAAAATCAGTAGCAATGATAGTAGCACGAACTTTGTCGCCTAAATTATCATTGATTACTGTTCCTAAAATAATATTTACATCTGGATGAGTATGTTCATTGATGAATTTACTAGCTTCATTTACTTCATACAAGGATAAAGAAGAATTACCGCTGATATTTAAAATAATACCACGAGCACCAGATAAACTTCTTTCTACTAAAGGACTACTAATAGCTTCTTTTACAGCATCTACAGCACTTTCACTGCTTTCACCAATACCTAAGAGTGCATCAGGATGATCACTTTGCTGGAAGATAGATTTTACATCGGCAAAGTCAACATTGATAACGCCTACTGTTAAAATCAATTCAGTTACACAGCGTATACCTTGGCGGAGTACCATATCAGCCATGCGGAAAGCATTTAAAAGTGTTAATTTAGTGCTTGTTTTGATTTTTAATAAATTATCATTGTGAACAGTGATTAATGCGTCCATATAAGGCATTAATTCTTTGATAGAAGCTTCAGCTAATTTTTGTTTACGTGCTCCTTCAAAAGTAAAAGGTACAGTTACTACGCCGACTGATAAGATATTCATATCGTGGGCAATTTTAGCGATTACAGGTAATGCACCAGTACCAGTACCAGCACCAAGTCCTGCTGTTAAAAAGACCATATCAGCACCTTTTAATGCTTGTTTAATTACTTCAGCATCATTTTCGGCTGCTTCATGACCTAAGTTAGCATTACCACCACAACCAAGACCTTTAGTTAAAGTTGTACCTATTTGGATTTTTGTAATATTGTCGCTTGTTAAAGATTTTAATTGTTTGTGGTCGGTATTAACTGCAATTAAATCTAAATCTAAATCAGTGTTTTCGGCAATACGTTTTACTACGTTATTACCACCACCACCAACACCAATTATTTTTATATTAACAATTGCATTTTTTATTCCATTGGTTATTTCACTCAATAAGGGCACCTTCTTAATAGAATTTATATTATTAATAGCTTACCATAATATTTAGGCTTTGAATAGTTTAGAAGTTTTAAATATAATTACTCCTAAAATACCAGATAATACGGAAGCACATAAAATACTGATTTTGGCACTAGCAAGGTAAGAGGCATTGTCAAATGCCAAAGATGCGATAAATAAGGACATAGTGAAGCCTATACCGCCTAAAGAACCAGCACCAATTAATTGAGTAGTTTTAGCGCCTTCTGGCATTTTAGCAAAGCCTAATTTAAATAAAATGAAAGCTGCACCGCAAATACCTAGAGGCTTACCAATACAAAGACCTAAGATGATACCGATACCAATAGGAGAAAGAATATCAGAAATACCGCCTTCAACAGTAACACCAGCATTTGCTAGAGCAAAAATAGGCATGATAGCATAAGCTGACCATGGTTCAAGTTTATGTTCTAGTTTGTGGAGTAAAGAATTTTCACGGTTTTTATTATCAGCAGGAATTAACATACCTAAACATACGCCAGCGATTGTAGGGTGAATACCTGCATTTAAGAAGGCAACCCAAGCGATTAAACCTACTAATAAATAAGGAAGGAAATTTTTGCAATTTAAGCGATTGAGAATAAAAGCACCTAAAAGTGCAACTAAACCAATACCTAAAGCAGCAAAAGATATATTAGAATTATAGAAAATAGCAATAACAATAATAGCACCTAAGTCGTCAACAATAGCTAAAGCTGTGAGGAAAATGGCAATACTGCGAGGTGCACCACTAGCAGCGATTGCTAAGATACCTAAGGAAAAGGCAATATCTGTAGCCATAGGAATTCCCCAACCAGAAACAGTATCTTGTCCCATATTTACAAGATAATATAAAATCGCTGGAACAATCATACCACCAATAGCTGCACTTATAGGTAAGATGGTGGCAGATAGAGATTTTAATTCGCCAAAGAGAAATTCACGTTTGATTTCAAGACCGATAACAAAGAAGAAAATTGCCATGAGTCCATCATTAATCCAATAAAGTATAGTTAAATCTAAATGCCATTTGGCTGGACCTAATGGGATTTGTGTATTTAAAACTTCATTGTAGAAAGTGGATAAACTCGTATTAGCTAGCACTAATGCTAATATAGCAAAAAGTAAAAGTATTATACCACTAGAAGCTTCATGACGAAAGAAAGTCATAAAAGGGGAAGTAAGTAATTCAACATTGCTTTTTACTACATTATTAATTTTTTTTCTCAATAAAATAACCTCTTTTCTTTTTAATATTAATATTATTAATTTATTTACTAAAAATTTGCCTATATAGATTATACATTTTTTTATATAAGTAAGGCAAATATATTTTGAGATAATAATAATTAATCTTTGTATTTTATGTATCTTTGTTGTAAAATAACTATACTGGGATTTTAATGAGCAAGTAAGTTTTGGAGTTGATAAATTTTATGGATAACCTTTTAAGAATAGTATTACCGATGTTAGAAGGGTCACAGGTAACACTACAGATTTTCTTTATTACTTTGGTATTATCGGTGCCGTTAGGTATGCTATTTTCTTTAGCTAGATTATCATCAATAAAACCAATAAGATATTTGACAGAGGTATATATTTGGTTAATGCGTGGTACACCACTTATGTTACAATTATTGTTTGTTTACTTTGCATTGCCAATGATTGGAATTCGTTTACCTGATATAGCAGCTGCACTATTAGCATTTTCTTTGAACTATGCAGCGTATTTTGCTGAAATTTTTAGAGCGGGAATTCAATCTGTCGATAAGGGTCAATATGAAGCTGCTAAAGCTTTAGGTATGAATTATCCACAAATGATGAGACACGTTATTTTGCCACAGGTAATACGCATAGTATTGCCACCTGTAAGTAATGAAACTATAAATTTAGTGAAAGATACTTCACTTATTTATATCTTGGCTATGAATGATTTACTAAGAGTAGCTCGTTCTATAGTACAAAGAGAATTTGATATGACACCGTTTTTAGTAGCAGCTATTTTTTATTTATTTATGACATTTATATTAACATGGGGCTTCAAAAAATTAGAAGCGAAATATAATATTAGTACGAGGTAAAATACGTAATGAGAAAAAGTTTATATATTTTTTCCTTAGTATGTCTTTTTACTTTGCTTTGTATGCAAAGTATGGTTTTTGCAGCTAGCGAAACGGCTACAATAAAGAATTTAAGAATTAGTAATAATAGCGATAAAGTTCGTATTGTAGTTGACGCTGATAAAGAAGTAGATTATCAATCATTTGCATTATCTTCACCTGATAGAGTAGTTATAGATTTAAATGATGCTGCTTTGGCTAAGAATATAGAAAAAGAAGTAGATATCAATAGTAAATATGCTAGCAAAGTAAGAGTTGCACAATTTAAAGATAATGTAGTAAGAGTTGTTGTAGAAACTGATGTAAAAAAATCTGGTTATGATATTTTTGGTATTGTAGGCGGAGAAACACCTTATAGAGTAGCAATGGATTTTGGTAACATTAGTTATGCTGCAATAGGCTCTACTACAGGAAGCTCTACAAGTAGCAGTAGTAATGATACTAGCTATAGAGTTAATGAAGATTTTGATATTGATAAAAATGCAAAATCCGTGTTAAAAGGTAAGAGAATTACAATTGACCCAGGTCATGGTGGCAGTGATTCTGGAGCAATTGGACCAACTGGAGTACGTGAAAAAGACCCAACTTTACGTATTGGCTTAAATCTAGCAGAAATGTTAAAACAATCCGGAGCAAAAGTATATATAACAAGAAAAACAGATACAGATGTTGCTCCACAGCCTGCAACTGATGTGGAAGAATTACAAGCGCGTGTAGATGTAGGAAATAAAACAAATTCAGATATATTTGTAAGTATACATTTAGATTCCTTCACATCGCCATCAGCTCAAGGTACTACAGGTTATTATTATGTAAATGGTAGTAGCAATAGTGAACGACTTGCTAGATATATAAAAGAGGGCGTTATTGAGCAAATAGGAACATATGATAGAGGTACAAAAACAAGTAATTTCTATGTGGTTAAACATACCCAGATGCCAGCTACATTATTAGAAGTTGCCTTTGTTTCTAACCCAAAAGAAGAAGCCATTTTAAAATCAGATGATGGTGTAAAAAAATCAGCTAAAGGTATTTTTAATGGTATTGTAAGATATTTTAGCGAATTATAAGAAGCAAGCCTTTTCTTAGATACATTGAGAAAAGGCTTGTTTTATTTTAGAAAATATAAAATAAATTTCAAGAATAGAGTAGAAAAATCATATCCTATAACAAAAATGAAATAAAACATTCTTATTGTAAAAATATTATAAAATATTTTGAATTTAACTTGACAAATTTACAATAAAAGGTTATTGTATAAGTCATAGAGATAAATATATTATTTTGTTGTATACAAAAAGTGAATTTATTCACAAATATTATTTTTTATTTCGTTTTATTTGGGGTATATTTTAGGGGTATTGTGAAGAATTTCACAAATAATGATTAGAATTTTGGGGGAGATTTAATAATGCCTAGAAAAAATCAGGGAACAAGACCACATGTTGTTATTCTTGGAGCAGGTTTTGGTGGAATTAAAGCTGCAAAATTATTAGCAGACAAAGATGTAGATGTTACTATTGTTGATAAACATAACTATCATTTATTCCAACCGCTATTATATCAAGTATCTACATCTATTTTATCTGAAGATGAAATTTCTTATCCAATTCGTGCATTTTTCCAGAAAAATGAAAACATCGATTTCTTTATGGCAGAAGCTACAGGATTTGATCCTGCAAATAAAATTGTAAAAACTAGTCATGGGGATATCAGCTATGATTATTTAATTATTGCTACAGGTGCTACTACAAATTATTTTGGTATGAAATCTGTAGAAGAACATTCTTATCCAATGAAAACTTTACGCGAAAGCACATTACTTCGCAATCATCTTATTCGTACATTTGAACGTGCTTCTCGTGTAGAAAATGATAAAGATTTGAAAAAAGCACTTATGACAATCATGATTGTTGGTGGCGGCCCTACTGGCGTTGAAGAAGCAGGTGCTATTTCTGAACTTGTATATAAATGCATGAAAAAAGATTATCATAATCTTAATATGAATGATGTTGATATTAAATTAATCGAAGCTACTGATAAACTTTTACCAATGATGCCAGAAGCTCTTCGCAATAATACAGTAGATGTATTAAGAGGTAAAAAAGTAGATGTTCGTTTAAATACTCAAGTTAGAGATTATGATGGCGAATATATCACATTAAAATGTGGTGAAAAAGAAGAAAAAATTAGAACTCGTACTGTAATTTGGGCAGCAGGCGTTAAAGCTCAGCCAGTTGTAGCAACTCTTGGTGCTGAAGTTGACCGTGCAGGCCGTGTAATTGTAGAAAAAACAACACAGGTAAAAGGCTTCCCAGATATTTATGCTATTGGTGATAGCGCTCATTTTGAACAAGATGGTCGTCCACTTCCAACAATTGCACCAGCTGCATATGAAGCTGCAGAAACTACAGTAAAAAATATTATGCATGCTATTAAAGGTGAAGAACAAGAAACTTTTGTTTACAAAGATTTAGGTAGCATGGCAACAATCGGTGCAGGTGACGCTGTAATGTTCAAAGGCGTTATGAAATCTAAAGGTTTATTTGCATGGATTGCTTGGATGGCAGTACATGTATTGAGACTTGCTGGTCCATTAACAAACTGCACAGTTATCTTTAAATGGGTTATGAACTACTTCTTCGGTGTTCGTATGGCTCGTATTGTAAGAGATTAATATATATTAAAAAATACTTCTGATTGCTTTTAATCAGAAGTATTTTTTATTTTAACAAAGAGAAAGGAATTTATGCTAAATGCGTAAACAAAAAATTATTGGCATTGTAATAATTATAATTATTGTTTTAGCAATATTAGGGATTAATAATAGAAATATTTTTAATGATAATAAGCAAATCATACAAGATAAGCAACAAATTAAGCAAGAGAATTTAACTATTGATGAAAAAGTAGACAAAATAGTTGCGTCTATGTCCCAAACAGAAAAACTTGGACAAATGATGATGATTGGTATTCAAGGGACAAAAGTTGATGATGATAGTTTATATATGTTAAATCAGTACCATATGGGTGGTGTGATTTTACTTGATAGGAATATGAAAAGTCCTGAGCAAGTAAAACAATTAACATCAGATTTACAAGCTCAATCAAATGAAAAAGTTCCTTTATTCATCGGCATAGATGAAGAAGGTGGAGATGTAGTTCGTATGGCAGAGAAATTGACGCCACCTCCATCACAAAAAGAAATTGGGGCAACAGGTGATATTGAGCAAGCAAAAACATGGGCTATAAAAACTGCTAAATCACTAAAAGAAATGGGGATTAATGTTAATTTTGCGCCAGTTGCTGATGTAGGTTCTAATGATAAACGTTCATATAGTACAGATGCAAATACAGTAATAGACTTTGTAAGAGCAGCGACTAAGGGCTATCAACAAGAAAATATTATATATAGTTTGAAACATTTTCCAGGCATAGGAAAGGGAAAAGTGGACTCTCATATAGATAGTTCTAGTATTGATGTTGTCAAAGAAGTTTTAATGACAGAAGATATTCTTCCATTTAAAACTATTATTGATGAAAATGAACCGAATGATTATTTTATCTTAGTATCACATTTAAAATATCCTGCTCTTGATGAAGAATATCCAGCTAGTTTATCTTCAAAAATCATGACTGATTTATTGCGCAATAAACTTGGATATAAAGGTATAATTATTACTGACGATATGGAAATGGGTGCAGTAGCAAATCATAATGATTTTAGGTCAATTGGTGTAAATGCTGTAAAAGCTGGTGCGGATATCGTGCTTGTTTGCCATGAATATGAACATCAACAAGAGGTATATCTTGGTCTATTAGATGCTGTTAATAGTGGTGAAATTAGTCAAGAGCGCATAGATGAATCTGTAAAAAGAATTATCAAAGTGAAATTATTACATTTATATCAATGATATAACTTAGTATAAAATAAATAATAAAAAAGGATAAATAGAAGATTTTTCTATTTATCCTTTTATTTATATAGAGTTATTTTTAGTTAGTAAATTTTACAATAAAAGTAATTTTACCTTTATTATAACTGACTTTTATGGTGCCTTTTAATAATTTTACAAGTTCTTCTGCAATGGAAAGTCCGATACCATAACCTGCTTTTTCACTGCTATGAGAAGTATCTTCACGATAAAATCTTTCAAAAAAACGGGAGTAATCAATATTTTTGCCATCGATATAATCATTGGTTACAGATAAAGTTACTGTTTTTTTAGATTGAGATAATTTTACTTCGACAAGACCTTTATCATCGCAGTATTTTACTGCATTATCGATAAGAATATTTACTAATTCATATAGATATTTATATTCAGATAAAATAGAGACATCAGGTTTAACTTGATATTTTAAAGATTTTTCTTGGTCTGTAGCCATTTGTTGAAAAGATTTAGCCACTTCAATGGTTATTTCAGAAAAATTAGTAGAAGTAAAACAAAGATTTTCTGTAGAGTATTCGCTCATTTTGGATAAGGTAATTAATTCATTAATCAATTTAGATAAGCGTTGTATCTGTTTTAAAATATTTTCTGTCCATTGGTTTTTGCCGTTAATTAACTCAATGGCTTCTGTGTTGGCTGAAATTATCGCTATAGGCGTTTTCAATTCATGACCAGCATTAGTGATAAATCTTTTTTGATTTTCCATATTGCGAATGAATGGTTTTATCGCTAGTTTACTCAAAATTGCTAAGATGATGATATAGAGAATAATACACACTAGACCTAATTCAATAGAATCTTGGATAAAGTCTTGGATTATAGCCATATCACGAGTACAGTCCATAATGACAATTAAGGTATCATTATTTGGTAATTTTGTAATTTGATAAGCATAGCTAGCACGGTCTTTTTTGAAAATACCATTACTTTTATCTTTTTGTACAGCCATCTGTGCATATTGAATGGCTTCTGTTTCTGTAAAAGCAGCGATATTTTTTATATTTATTTCTTTTATATAATTTTGGTCATCTACAAGAACGCTAAAATAGCGGAGCTGGTAGGGAAAATCAGGTGTATCTCCTGTCCAATCCGTTTCACTAAACCATGTAGTATTTGGTGGTAATTTATGTTCAGAAATTCTTCCATTATTTTGGGAAATATAGATAAGAAATGAATCAATCTGAGCATTTATTCTGATATAAGCTACACTTGTGACAAGACTTAAGGCACCAATAACAATAATTGTTACTGTAGCAGTAGAGATTAAGATGAATTTTCGGCGAAGTTTTTTTATTACATTCATGATAGATACACTCTTTAATTATTTATTTTTGGGTAAGTAAAAAATCTTGTCCTTTTTGCCCGAGAATTTGAATGTCAGCATTGATGGCTTCCAATTTTTCGCGTAAATAAGAGATATATATCCATACTATATTTTCATCAGCATCTATTTCATCAGCCCATATTGCAGAAAATATATGATTAGTGGATAATGATTTATCCATATTAGTCATGAAAAGCTTCATTAATTTAGTTTCTTTGTGATTTAAACTTATGGAGTTTTTGCAAGACAAATTTTGTTCTTCGATATTTAAATGAACAGAGCCAGCAGATAGAGTCAGTGGTGAAAATTGTGTATTTCTGCGAGTTAAAGAACGTATACGAGCTAATAATTCGCCAACAGAAAAAGGCTTCATTAGATAATCATCAGCGCCAGCATCAAGTCCTGTAATGCGGTCATCTATTTCTGATTTAGCTGTTAGCATAATCACGGGTGAAAGATTTCCTTTTTGGCGAATTATTTTTAATGCTTCAATTCCACTCATTTTAGGCATCATAATATCGAAGATTAGGCAATCATATACATTTTCTAAGGCTTTTTCCATAGCGGCTTGACCATCATAAACGCTATCTACATCATAGCCTGAATGTTGTAAAATTGCAGTCAAAGCACTAGACATATCTTTTTCGTCTTCAGCTAATAGTATTTTCATAAAGATACTCCTTATTTTTTATAATGTAGTTAATTTTCAGCGTTGATTAAATTTCTAATAGTTTGCATAGAAACATCACAAGCTGCTAATTCATCAGCGCAACGTTTTAATTCTTTTACGATTAACTCTGGATTTTTGATGTCATGTTTATATTTCATTTGATGTTCTAGACTAGCCCAGCTATCCATAGCAATGGTGCGAACCTGAATTTCAGCAAAAAATTTACCAGGATTATTGCCTAGAATATCTTCATAGGGAGCAGTGATTTCAACTATTAAATGATAACTTCTATAACCATTTGGTTTTACATTTTTTATATAATCTTTTTCTTTGATTATTTTTAAATTAGGAAGAGATTTTAAATAATCAATGTTTTTGTAGATATCATCAATAAAGCGACAGATGATACGAATACCGATGGCATCTTGAATATCATGTAGAGCAGAATAAGTTGTCTGCGGTAGATTTTTGCGAGTGCATTTTTCAAGCATGCTATCTTTATCTTTTACACGATAAATCAAGTGTTCATAGGCCTTTTCGCCACTTTTTTGCACTTCCATATCATTATAAGTTTTTATCTGTGAAATTATATTATCTAAAATTATATTGAGAGTTGGTTCATATTTTCCGTAAATATTAAAGTGGGTCATGACTATCACCTGCTTTGGATTTATCAATTTGATTATTTAGAGAAAATGCTCCCTAAATAGAAAGCAAAATATTTGCTTTGCTATAAGGGAGCATTTCTAAATAAATATTTTGTTCCGTTGTAAATTAACTATTGAAACTTATTTTAAAGCTTCAGCTAATTTAGCATTTGTTTCACGTGCGGAGCCAACACTTGCGTCGAACATAGCTTGTTCTTTTTCGTTGAGGTCAAGAACAGTAATTTCTTTGATACCGCCTTTACCAAGAACAGCAGGAACACCAGCGCAAACGTCATGTTCGCCATATTCGCCATCGAGGTAGCAAATGCTGGAGATTGTAAGACCGCTGTCTTTAGCGATTGCTTCTGCCATAGTAGCAGCAGTTGTACCAGGAGCGTACCAAGCGGAAGTACCAAGTAAGCTTGTTAAAGTACCGCCACCTACTTGAGTAGCATGTTCGATTTCAGCAAGTTTTTCTTCAGAAAGGAGTTCAGTAACAGGTCTGCCTTTATAAGATGCAAAACGAGTAAGAGGAACCATAAGGTCACCATGAGCACCGATTACCATAGCGTTGATATCACGAACTGGGCAACCAATAGCTTGAGCTAAATAGTATTCAAAACGGCTACCATCTAAGAGACCGCTCATACCGATTACACGGTTACGTGGAAGACCACTGTCTTTAAGTGCAAGGTAAGTAAGAGTATCTACAGGGTTGGAAACGATGATGAATACTGCTTCTGGAGAATGTTTTAAAGCCTGGTCCATAACACCTTTAACGATTTTGGAGTTAACACCGATAAGGTCTGTACGGCTCATACCAGGTTTACGAGGAATACCGGAAGTAATAACTACAACGTCGGAGTTTTCTGTTGCTTTGTAAGCTTCGTCAGCTTTAGCAGCATCATCCATAGGTGCAGTTACACCGATGATTTTAGTGTCGATGTGCATCATCTGTGCAGTCTGCATCATATCCATAGCTTTACCTTCGGATACGCCAGGTTTAACATCGAGAAGTACAACTTCTGTTGCAAAATTTTTGAGTGCGAGTACGTTAGCGCAAGTAGCACCTACGTTACCTGCTCCGATAACTGAAATTTTCATAATATGAACATCTCCCTATAATGTGAAAATCTATTCATCTTTAGTTTAACTAGATAAAGTTAAAATGTCAATAAAAATAGGATAAATATTTGCAATTCTATAATAAATTATTACTATTTATACTACTTATTATTTATAGTAATATATAGTTTATTTAGAAGTTATAATTTATTTGAACTTATAAATTAAAGGCTCTAAGTAAAAAACCTAGAGCCTTTACCTTAGAATTTATTAAACTGTATAGTAATTTACAAGTTTAGCATCAAAAATACCATCTAAATTTATAATTTGTTGCATAACTGTATCAGGAATTTCGTTATCAATAGTTAAAACCATCATACTAGTACCAGCAATTTTTGTTTTACCAACTTGCATACCAGAAATATTAATGTTAGCATATCCTAAAAGTGAACCGATAGTACCGATAACACCAGGACGGTTAATATGTGGACAAATGAGGATGCGAGCATGAGGGTCAACGTCAACACGATAAGAATTAATGCTGACAATACGACCTTCTTCACCAAATAATGTACCCTGGATAGTTTCTGTTTTACCAGAAGATGTGATAGAAATTGTGATTAAGTTAGCGAAGTTTTCTACAGCTTTATCTTTTATTTCTGTGATTTTGATATTGCGTTCTTTAGCAAGGCTTGGAGCATTTACGTAGTTTACATTGCTTTCTAAGATAGGATTTAACATACCTTTGATAGCGGCAATAGTAATCATTTTTGTATCAACATCAGCAATTTCACCATTATATTTAATAGTTACTTCGCTGATAGGACCATCAGCTAAAGAGCAAGCTGTACAACCAAGACGTTCTGCTAAATCTAGATAAGGTTTGATGAATTTCATAGTTTGAGGAGAAACTGGAGCCATATTAACAGCTGTAGATACAGGTTCACCATTTAATGCAGCTACAATTCCTTGTGCTACATCTACAGAAACACCTACCTGAGCTTCTACTGTGGAAGCACCTAAATGAGGTGTTAAAGTTACGCCAGGAAGACCAATTAATGGATGATTTGGATCGATAGGTTCACTTTCAAATACGTCGATTGCAGCACCTGCAACATGACCAGATTTAACAGCATCAGCTAAATCTTGTTCGTTGATGATACCACCACGAGCGCAGTTTATTAAGCGAACGCCATTTTTCATTTTAGCGATATTATCTTTGTTGAGCATGCCTTTTGTTTTTGGAGTGAGTGGCATATGTACTGTGATAAAATCGGATTGTTTAATTAATTCATCAAGAGAAACAACTTTAATGCCTAAAGAATGAGCACGTTCTTCATTGACATATGGATCATAGCCAATAACATTCATATCGAAAGCCAATGCGCGAGTAGCTACACCACTACCAATACGACCAAGACCGATTACGCCAAGTGTTTTACCGCGAAGTTCTACACCTGTATATTTTTTACGGTTCCATTCGCCGTGTTGCATTGTTTCATTAGCGACAGCAATATTTCTTGCCATAGCCATCATCATGCCCATTGTGTGTTCTGTGGCAGCAATTGTGTTTCCACCAGGAGAATTTATTACCATAATACCATGTGCAGTAGCGGCGTTAATGTCAATATTATCAGTACCAACACCTGCACGACCAACGATTTTTAATTTTTTAGCACGTTCGATGACTTCTTTTGTTACTTTAGAAGCACTACGTACGATTAGACCATCAAAATCAGGAATAATTTCTAAAAGTTCTTCAGCTGGTAATTTGTCTTTGATTACTGTTTCAAAGCCAGCTTTTTGCAAAATTTCGATGCCCTTAGGGGAAACACCATCTGCTACTAATATTTTCATATATTTCTCTCTCCTTGATAAAAGTAGAACTAAAAAATACAATTGTGTAATAATATTGTATATCTAAATATTCTATTGTGTTCAATTGAAATCGTCAAGTATAATTTTTTTAATATAAATTTAATACTATATAATTATATTTTGTTATACAATAAATATGTAAATATATATAATGATAATAAATATATATTAATTTTTTAAAGAAAGGATAATAGAACGTATGTCCCTAAAAAAAATGAAAGATATATGTATGGTCTTATCTATATGTATGAACATTGGTATGCCAGCTTGTTTGGCAGCTGATTTATCTATTGATGAAGCTGTAGATATGGCATTAGCTAAAAATAATGATGTAAAGATTGCTAATGAAGAAAAAATGGCAGCACAAGCAAATTATGAAGCTACAAAAGGAGCAAATGGTGTAAGTATTTCTTTAGGAAGTAGTCTATCAGCTAGAGATAGTGCAGATACAACTTTTGAGCGAGGTAATAGTAATAGTATTTCAGCAACATTGCCTCTTTACACAGGAAATAAAAATGAGCTAAATATTGATAGTAAAAAATTGGAATTATTAAAGTCTGAATTGAATTTAGAACGCACAGAAGAAACTATTAAATATAATACAATAAAAGCTTATTTTGATATATTAGAAGCAAAGCAAAATGTAAATATTGAACAAGAGTCTGTAAATAATTATGAAAGTCATTTGACAGATGTAAGAAATCTCTATGCTGCAGGCAGTATACCAAAATCAGATGTACTTCGTTCAGAAGTTGCCTTATCAAATGCGCAACAATCCTTGATTATAGCACAAAATGATTATGAAATAAATTTAAGTACATTCCGTAATATCATAAAAATTGATCGAAATGAACCTATTAATTTAACTGATGATTTTGTATATCAAATAGTTAGAATGTCCTTACCTGAATGTTTAGATTATGCTATGGCTTATCGCAAAGATAGAATAGCAAGTCAGATAGATGTAGAAATTGCTAAAAATAATATTGATGTGGCTAAAGCTGGATATTTGCCAACAGTGAATTTATCTGTAAGCACAAGTTGGGATAAACAGGCATTACCTAGTGGCAATGACCATGATTATCAAGCTGGTGTATCTGCCAATTGGAATATTTTCGATAATAATGTAACAAAATCAAATGTAAAATCAGCAGAAGCTAGTTATAATAAAGCAGAATATGAATTATCAGATACAGAAGATACTATTGATTTAGAAGTAAGACAAGCTTATTTAAATATGAGAGAAGCTGAAAGACGTTTTAATTCTACAGCAATGGCAGTAAAACAAGCGGAAGAAGATTATTTCATCGCTACTGAAAAATATAAAGTTGGTGCAGGTATAATCTTAGATGTAATTGATGCAGAATTAGCACTCTCACAAGCTAGATTAAACTATGCAAGTGCTCAATATGATTATGCTAGATATAAAGCTAATCTAGAATATGTTATTGGAACACCAAAGGGAGAAACAATAGATGGATAAAGTGAAGTTAAAAAAATGGGCAAAAATAATATTGGTATTGGTAGTTGTAATAATAGCTATTATTACTGGTTATAAATATTATGCACAAAAACAAGAAGAAGCGAAAAAACCAGTAGTAAATACAGCTCAAGTTCAATATATGAGCATGAAATCAATTGTTTCAGCTACAGGAACAATAAAGCCAGTAGAGTCAGTAGAAGTAAGCTCTAAAATTACAGCTCGTGTAAAACAAGTATTAGTAAAAGAAAATGATACTGTAACTCAAGGTCAAACTGTAGCTTTATTAGACGGAAAAGATTATGAAACTCAAAAAGAACAAGCAGAATTTACTTTGAAAAATGCTAAGATAATTTATGACAGAACTAATTATTTATATAATATAGGAGCAAAATCTAAAGAGGATTTAGATAATGCTCAATACAATTACGATACAGCACAGAGTAAATTGGAAGAAGCAGAGTCAAATCTATCCGAAACAGTAATAGTATCACCTATGGATGGGGTAGTAATTGGTGAACCTGTTACAGATGGTACTATGGCGGTACAGGGAAATAGCAATCCTACTGTAATTATGCGTATTGCTGATTTATCAAGAAAGCAGATTTTTGCTAAAGTAGATGAAACAGATATCGGCAGTGTAAGAGTAGGGCAAAAAGCTACTTTTACAGTAGATGCTTATAATGGTAAGACTTTTACAGCTACTGTATCTAAAATTTCACAAACAGATATGGATAATAGCTGGAATATAAGCAATTCATCAAGCAGTAGTTCATCTTCATCAGCAGCAGTAATTTATTATAGTGTAACTTTAGATGTAGATGATCCAGAAGGTTTATTGATGCCTTCAATGACTGCTCGTGTAGAAATTGAAACTGCAAATAAAGATAGTGCTTTAGCTGTACCACTTTCAGCTTTAAAAACTGATAAAAATGGAACATATGTAATTGTTATCAAAGATGATGGCACAACAGAAAATCGCTATGTAGAAACAGGTATATATGGTGATGAATTTGTAGAAATTATAAATGGTTTATCTGAAAATGAAAAAGTAGATGTTACCATGGTTAAAAAAGCAACTACTACAACTTCTACTAGACCAGGACCACCAATTCACTAAGAAAGGAAAATAGTGATATGAATGAAACAAGAGAAATTACTATTGAACTTTCAGGCATAAAAAAGCTTTATCAAGTGGGAACACAAGAAGTAGCAGCTTTAAATGGTATAGATTTAAAAATCTATAAAGGTGAATTTGCAGCACTTATGGGGCCATCAGGTTCAGGAAAATCTACTTTAATGAATATATTAGGTTGTTTAGATAGACCGACTTGTGGCTCTTATAAATTAGATAGTAGAGAAATTGCTCATTTAAGTGATGATGAGCTTGCTAAGACTCGCAATAAAAAAATAGGTTTCGTCTTCCAGAATTTTAATTTATTATCAAAGATAACTGCGTTAGATAATGTAGCATTGCCTTTAGTTTATGCTGGAGTAGGCATGAAGGAAAGATTAGAAAGAGCTCATCATTATTTAAAAGCTGTTGGCTTAGATGATAGGGCATACCATAAACCAAATGAATTATCAGGTGGGCAAAGACAGCGTGTAGCAATTGCTAGAGCTTTAGTAAATGACCCAAGTATTATCATGGCAGACGAACCTACTGGTAACTTAGATACAAAATCAACAAAGGAAATCATGGAGATTTTTATTAAATTACATGAAGAAGGAAAAACCATGATTTTAGTAACACATGAACCAGATATTGCGGCATGTGCTTCACGTCAATTATTAGTAGTTGATGGAAAAATAACAAAAGATGCAGGCAAGGGGGTAGTAATGGATGTTATTTAAAGAAACTGTGCAAATGGCTATATTGGCTTTATGGGCAAATAAAATGCGTTCATTACTGACTATGCTTGGAATTATAATTGGTGTAGGTGCCGTTATAGCAATGGTTTCTATTGGTATGGGGGTACGAAAACAGGTAGAAGATTCAATTGCTAGCTTGGGTAGCAATATGTTGATTATCAATGCTAGTGCGACAAAAAATGCGGCTGGTGTTCGTCAAGCAGCTGGTTCAAATGTGCGTTTGAAATTAGAAGATGCCGAAGCTATAAAAAAGAAAATAAAAGATGTAGAATATGTTTCACCACAGGTACAAAGAAATTATCAAATCGTAAATGGTAATCAAAACTGGAATACACAAGTGGTGGGTGTAATACCAGATTATATGTATATTCGTTCCTTGAGTATAGCAAATGGTACTTTTATTACAGAAAAAGATGTAGAAACAAGAGCTCGTGTAGCTGTTATTGGAACGACTGTAGCAAGTAATTTATTTGGTGAAGAAAATCCAGTGGGTAAAAATATTCGTATAAATAATGACCCATTTAAAGTAGTAGGGATTTTAGAAAGTAAAGGTCAATCTAGTGTAGGTCAAGACCAAGATGATACAGTAATTGTACCATTGACAACAGCGATGACGCGTATAATGGCTATAGATTATGTACAGCAAATAAGTGTACAAGTAGTATCAGCAGATAAAATGGATTCTGTACAAGCTGAAATTGAAAATTTAATGCGACAACGCCATAAAATTACAGGAGATAAAGAAGATGATTTCACTGTAAGAAATTTGACTAGTATTATGGAAACTATGACTAGTACAAGTACAATGCTTACACTTTTATTAGGTAGTGTAGCTGGCATATCATTATTAGTTGGTGGCATTGGCATTATGAATATTATGATGGTATCTGTAACAGAACGAACGAGAGAAATTGGTATTCGTAAGGCTTTAGGTGCGACATATAATAATATTATGTTCCAATTTTTGATTGAAGCTGTATTTGTAGGGATTATAGGTGGTTTAATTGGTGTAGGTGTTGGCGTTGGTTTAGCTACAGCGATAGCTCAATTTGGCGGATTTACAACAGTTATCACTATAGAGCCAATTATTATATCTTTTATGTTCTCTGTAGGCATAAGCTTATTCTTTGGTATTTATCCAGCGAGAAAAGCTGCCAAATTAGACCCTATTGAAGCACTTCGTTATGAATAAGTTCATAGATAATTTAAATAAAGGCGAATAGCAATATATTCGTCTTTATTTTTGTAAAAAATTTTTTTATGAAAGGTATTTTTTAGTATTGTAGCGAATTATATAATATATGATATATATTATAGTGATAAATAAAGGGAGGCTATCTAAATGAAAAGATTATTAGTAGTTTTTGTAGTTTTATTAACATTTCAAGCGGTAGCTTTAGCTTCTCCTAAAAATATAGATTTGCGAGAATATCAGCAAGCTACTGGTACAATTAATGTATTAGCAGCACCTTTTGAAAATGACAATTTTTATCTAGCTACATTTAATTTTGATGAACAAAATAAAGGTGATAAAGTTAATTTTTATCAAGGAACTTGTATTGTAGATAAGGAAAATCAAAAAGTATTACAGCCTTTATTAGTAAAAAGAATTATTGGTAGCGAAGATAAAGTGTCAGAAGTTGTGCTAAATAAGCGACAAGAAATGCCATATTTGCAGGATTTTAGAACAGTGCAAACAAATTCTAAACAACCCAAAGTTTATACAGGTGGAGATGCTACAAATATTGTATTATTAGGAAGATATAAAATAGTCACTTCAATGGGAACTTTTGATGATTGCATAGGTATTAAAATTTATAATGAAGAAACTGGCGAAGGCATGATACAATATTTAGCTAAAGGTTATGGCGTTGTTTATTTAGAAGGTGTACATTCTGATGGTAGTAAAGTAGAAATCGCTTATTTAAGTGAAATTAGACCATTAGATGAAGCTCAAATCGAAGAATTCAAAACAAAATATTTTGTTTGATAAAAAGACAAGAAACTGGTGTAATTACTTAATTTACACCAGTTTTTTTATATAAAGATATAATCTCTATCTGGATATTATGAAAAAGATTTTACATATATTTTACATTCATTTTACTTTTTTCTACTAGAAAGCATTATTCACTTATTTATATAATTAAATAGCAATCGAGCGAATTTTATTTTGAAAATATGTGTTAGAAAATTATTTTGGAGGAATATTTAATGAGTGAGGGTTTGAAAATTGCTTTTGAATTATTAGGCGGTTTGGCATTATTTATCTACAGTATGAACATGATGAGTCAAGGTTTACAGAATATGGCTGGAGAAAAAATGCGTTATGTACTTAGCGTATTAACTAAAAATCCAGTTGTAGGTGTATTAGCTGGTGCATTAGTTACATGTGTATTACAAAGTTCTAGTGCTACAACAGTAATGGCTATCGGTTTTGTTAGTGCTGGATTAATGAAATTACCACAAGCAATTTCCATTATTTTTGGTGCAAATATCGGAACAACAATGACTGCGCAATTAATTGCTTTTAAACTTAGCGATTATATTTGGCCAATCGTATTTATCGGTTTTATGGTTTATTTCTTTGCTAAGAGTGATAAATTAAAAAATATTGGTCAGACAGTATTTTTCTTTGGTTTATTATTCGCAGGTATCGAAATCATGGGCTCTACTATGAAGCCACTTGTAAATGCACCAATCTTTACAGAACTTATCGCTAGTGTACATGATAATCCAATTTTAGGTTTATTATTAGGTACAGTTATGACAGTAATTGTACAAAGTTCTAGTGCAACGATTGCAGTATTACAGAACTTCGCATCTCAAGCAGGTGTAGATGGTAACAGTATCATCGGTCTTCAAGGTGCATTACCTATTTTATTAGGTGACAATATTGGTACAACAATTACAGCTTTATTAGCTTCTATTGGTCAATCTAAAAACGCAAAACGTACAGCTGTAGCACATAGCGTATTTAATATTACAGGAAGTATTTTATTCTTATGTATATTACCATTGTTTGCTCAGTTTGTAATGTATATTTCTCCTGTTGGACCAGAAACAGCAGTTATTTCTCGTCAAATTGCAAATGCACATACTTCATTTAATTTAATAAATACTTTATTATGGTTACCACTTATTCCAATAATGGTAAAAATAGTTTGCTTTATTGTTCCAGATAGAAAACCAGCTTTATCTACAGAACAAGTTAAGTCTGAAGCTGTTTAATATAATAAATGATAATATAGAAATAAAAAGCGAAGAAATTTTTCTTCGCTTTTTTTATTTTTTATTTTGGATAAAAAATAAAACTGTGCTTTAATTTTTATTTTAAAGCACAGTCTTTTTTAGATTTTAAAGTTTTTCAATGATATTATTATAAATATTATCTAAATCTTCTTGTGTTGGTTGATTAGCAATACGAATCATATCATGGAAGATATTGAGTCCTGCTTCTTCAAGTTCTTTTTGTACGAGAGCAATGCTTTGTCCACCCCAGCCATAAGAACCAAAAGCTAAAGCTTGACGGTCGTTTTTCTTAGGTACTAGACCTTTGAGATAGCATAAGAAGGCAGCTACATTTGGCATCATACCATTATTTAAAGTAGGAGAGCCAACAGCGATATATTTACTATCAAGAACTTCAGTCATGATATCAGAATAATGATTAGTTTTTAAATCGAAGAATTTTGCACAAATTCCTTTTGCTTGGAATGCTTCTGTGATTGTTTTAGCCATAATTTCTGTAGAATTCCACATGCTGTCAAATACTACAACAGCTTTATGTTCATCAGCTTCAAAATTACTCCATTTTGCGTATAAATCTAAAATATCTTTAATATGTTTACGCCAGCTTATGCCATGACCTGTTAAAATCATATCAATATCAAGTGTGGAAACTGTTTTAAGCGCAGTTTGAGCTTGACGACCATAGAGCATTAAAATATTAGCATAGTATTTTTTCGCTTCATGCATTAAAACAGCATAATCAACTTCATCATCAAAACGTTCATTAGTAGCGAGATGTTGACCAAAACCATCATTAGAGAAAAGAATTTTTTCTTCTGGGCAATAAGTAACCATGCTATCTGGCCAATGAAGCATAGGTACAGGAACGAATTTTAAAGTGCGTTTACCAATATTTATGCTATCACCAGCTTTTACGCCTTGGTAAGTATGTTCACCGCAGAATTTAGCAATATTTTTTAAACCATTTGGTTGGCTGACAAAAATAGTAGCATTAGGGCATTTTTGAGCGATTGCGTCTAAAGAACCAGAATGGTCAGCTTCTAAATGATTGCAAACAATATAATCAATTTTTGCTGGGTCAATGATAGAAGAAATACGACTTAAGATTTCATCACTAAAAGTTTTTTTAGTAGCATCAATTAAAGTGATTTTTTCATCAAGTATTAAATAGGCGTTATAAGTGCTACCGCGTCCAGTTTCATAACCATGAAAATTGCGAACGGACCAATCAATGGCACCTACCCAATAAATATCATCACGTATTTTAGTAGCTTTCAAGATATCTTCCTCCTGTAAAAATAGTTCTATAGAAATTAAAAATTAGCTGTTTTATTTACAGTAATTATTATACAATTTCAAAACTATAATTACAACATATAGGTAGGGTTATTTAGCAATAAATTGAGAAATGTTATCATTGATTTCTTGAGCATAGATTTTTTTAGCGATAACATCACCATGTAATCCGTCCATAGCATATTCTGTTGGCAATATT
Organism: Megamonas sp.; assembly: GCF_986095205.1. Lineage (NCBI taxonomy): Bacteria > Bacillati > Bacillota > Negativicutes > Selenomonadales > Selenomonadaceae > Megamonas > Megamonas sp. The sequence continues at coordinate 21,883 of NZ_CFQVBI010000057.1, forward strand.
GGTGGACTATTCAAAGCTTTTGCTGTATCAATATGTGGCTGTGTGCGAATGAAATCGTTGACTAAATTTAAATTATATTGCCATACTTCAGAGGTTTCTTCATTGAATACCTTTTTTATATTATAAGGATTTATAGGCGCTAAAGTTAGTAGTATAGGTGTGATATTATTTTCATAACATTTTTCTTGGATTGTTTTTAAATCATTGATTACATTTTCGGCAGGCATACCAGCACGAAGACTGTTAGTTCCTCCCATGATTAATAAATATTGTGGGTGGAAAGGCAGTACATCATCATCAAAACGTTGTACCATAGTTTCACTAGTATCTCCGCTACAAGATAAATTAATAGTAGGAAAGTCTAAATAATAAGCATAACTATATGCCCAATCTGCTGGGCCAAAAGATAAATGCCCACCTCCATGACTGATACTATCGCCAAAAATTGCGATTTTCCAATTGTCTTGAGGTTCATTTTTGAAAATTTGAGCATCAGAATATACGCCAACAGGATTTCCTTCATCATCTAAACCGCGTACACGCCAATAAAAAGTGCCAATACGAGGTTTTTCATCATAAAGCTCACCACCTGTGATTATTTTGGCATAAATACGATATTTAGAAGGTGTTGTGCCATTAGGATTTTCTGGAATGTTATCTGTAACTTCTATTTCAAATTGAGTGGCATTTGCATTAGGAATAAACGAATAAACAGGATAGAGAAGTGTAGTGCCGTTTTTTTCATTATAAATAACATGTGGTATAGGTGTATTCATTTGAGGTGCTTGATTAGTGGCATATAGTTCTTCTAAAGCTGAAAATTTAGTGATAGGATTATGGTCTATATCCATAGAACGAATACGCCAATAAAGAGGAGTCTTTCCGTTCAGTGCATTTGGGGCAATTTGAGTTAAATCAAGTTGTTTAGCGTTTGTGTAAACAGAGGCTGTATAATATAAATGTTCAGAAGATAATTCTTCATCACTTAAATCATCAGGAATGGTATCAAATAATTCTAATTCATAATAAACAGCATTTAAATCTTCTCTCCATTCTAAGAGAGGCATATTATTGCTAGGGTCTTGTAGAGGAAAGTGAGATAAAGCTACTAAGGCTGGTGCTAATGGAGTTTTTTCTGAAGTTGATATTTGGGCTGTATTTTTTGTTTCTGCATCAATAGTATCATTATTTTGTAGGGATAAATGCCAACTTAAAGTTATTAAAATTAAAATGATAAATAAAAATTTTTTGTTCATAAATAAAAATCCTTCATATATAAATAATAAATAGTTAAAAAGATTATATACCTAGGATTTGACTCTAAGTCAAGAAAAAAATAAAATTTTAAATGTTTTTTAAGAAAGACTAGATTTTTTAGAGCTTTATGTGGTACAATATATATCGCGTCTAGCTATTGAATACATAGTATTTAATCTAGCCATCTTGCAAATTGTTTTATAACATGATAAACTATTTTGGTACAATTATAATGATGAAAGGGTGAATTTCTTGCCAAACATTAAATCTTCTATTCTCAGCGTAAAAACAGATGCTATGCGTCGTGCAAAAAATGTTTCTGCTAAATCTGCTATAAAAACTGCTTCTCGTAAAGTTCTTGATGCTGTTGCTGCTGGCAATGCTGAAGAAGCAAAAGCATTACTTGTAATCGCATGCAAAAAAATAGACCAGGCTGCTGCTAACAGATTATTCCATAAAAATTGCGCAGCTCGCCGTAAATCTCGTTTAGCTCGCCGAGTAAACAGCTTAAGCAAATAATTGCTAATCAAAGTAAGGACTGATTTCCAAAAGAAAGCAGTCCTTTTTCGTTTTTATAGATAAATTAATTTATTTTGAGGAGAAAGTTTTATTAAAGATGAATATAGAATATTTTTTAATAAAAAAATGCCATTAAAATAATGGCATAATCTTGTAGATTAAGAGTAAAATAAATTATTTTTATTAGATTTTAAAGACAAAATTTTATAAGAAGATTTTCGATTAAAGCAGGTTCATTAGAGCCTGTTTTTAATTTATAATCAGCATCAGCTATATCTATGATCATTTGTTGAATTTTATATAAACTGAAATTTTGAGCTTGTTTGATGATTTTTTCAGTGATAAATGGATGTAATTTTAAAATAGAAGCTATTTGTTTTGTAGATTGACCTTCACTGAGATAAATTTTTACATGCCAAAGCTGGTCTATTTGACGAGCTAAGAATTTTAATAAACGCAGTGGATGTATACCTGCTTGTTGTTGAATGGTAAATAATTCTAAGGCTGTGGCAATATCTTTATTGCCTAAAGCTTCCCAAAGGCGAAATGTGGAAATCTCAGGGATACTAGAAAAATTATTTTCAAGAAATTGGCGATTAATAAGTGTTTTTTGTGGATAGAGTGTGAGTTTTTGTAATTCTTGGTCTAAAAAGCCAAGGGAGATTTTTTCCATGGATTTTATAGCTTCTAAAAAATAAGCATAAGCTTCTCGATCAAAGCGGAGATTTAACTCACGAAGGCGAGAGTTGAGCCAGTCATTGATATTCCAATATGCTATAGCTTCACATTCTACTATAGTGCCAAATTTTTCAATAGTTTTAATGAGTTTTCTGCGTTTATCAATTTTCCCTAAGTTATATTGTAAAATCAATATACTATAATTAGGCATATTGGCGATATAATCTAAAAATAATTGTTCATCTTCTTTATCTTTAGCAGATAACTTGTCTTGAAATATCTTCAAATCTTTGGCGATGATGATATTATGTTCACTGAAAAAAGGAGAACTATCTAATGCTTGTAAAATAGCTTTTGTATCAGCTGTGCTATCAAAATATTGAACAGCTTCTTTGTCGTTTTGTGGATTTAATAAAGTTAGTAATTTTTTGAGATAATTTTCAGCTAAATATAATTCTTCACCAGTGATTAAATAGACTGATTTTAATTGTTTAGCTTGTAATTGTTTTATTGCATCATTATATTTCATGGGAAATCCTTTGCTTAAAATATATTAATTTAAAAATGTTTTGAGAGAATAATTATAGCCATCAGTATAAATTACTATAGCCCCCTTTTCATCTGTGCGGAGAATTTTTGTAGGCAGATTATTCAACCTATCGAGAACTTCTTTGCTAGGGTGACCAAAGCTATTATATTTGCCCACAGAGATGATAGCTAATTGAGGTCGTACATGTTCTAAAAATTCTTGTGAAGAAGAAGTCTTAGAGCCATGATGAGCAACTTTTAAAATTGTAGAGGCTATATTTTTATTTAACAAATATTTTTCTTGTGTTTGCGGTAAATCACCTGTGAATAACACAGAAAAATTATGATATGTTAATTTTAGTACATTTGAACTATCATTGCTAGATTTTAAATTTTCTTTTTCATCATTTTGAAGAAATTGGAAATGAATATCTTCTAAATTAAAAGCAGTGTTTTCCTTAGCTACAATAGCTTTGGTTAATAGGGGATTATTTAGTGGTAATTTTAAAATTTTAGCATATAAATTTTTATCTTCATCAGCGATAATTAAATGATTTACAGGTATTTTTTGTAAAATGGAACTAGCTCCACCACTATGGTCAGCGTCAGCATGGCTCAAAATTAAATAATCTAATTTATTGATACCGTAATGACGTAAATAAGGTAAATCTACATAAGAGCTAATATCAAAATCAGAATTAATAGAGCCACCTGTATCAATGAGTATACTATGTTGATGGGGCGTGATGATAAGGCAAGCATCACCTTGACCTACATCAATAAAATGTATTTGTAGAGGAGAAGGCTTTATCATTAAATAACAAGAACAAATAATTAGGCTAATACTACATATATACGTGATAAATTTATATTTTTGTAAAAGTAAATATAAGTATCTGCGAATTTTGATATTTAAAATTATAAAAATAAGGGAATAATAAATTAAAATAGCTGGAAAATTTAATGGCGGTACATAAATACTAGCAAAGGGAATTTTGGTGAGTAAAAAAGTTGCTTCATTGCTTGTACTTAAAATTAAGCTGGCAAAAATAAATAAAATTTTAGTGATAAAAGGAAAGATAAATCCTAAGATGAAAGCTATTAAACCCAAGATGATGAGAATTTCCAATAGGGGAATAATGATTAAATTGGCTAGTAGGGAGCTAAGAGATAAACTGGTGAAATACCAAATAATAATAGGAAAAGCAAAGATTTGAGCACTCATGGTTAAAGCTAAATTATCTATTAATAGTGAAGGCAATTTTAATTTATTTAATTTAGAGCGTAATATTGGCATTAAATAGACAAGACCAGCTGTAGAGGCAAATGAAAGCTGAAAACTTATATTGAATAATAATAAAGGATCAAAGAGCAATAAAATCAAAGCGATGATACTCAATAAATGTTGAGCCGTAGATTTTTCCTCAAGATATAGAGCGATAATGCTAAGTAATCCCATTATGCTAGCACGTATGACAGGTATACTAGCACCGCATAGAATAGTATAAAAAATAATGAGGATTAATAATAAGATTAAATTAAAAAAGCGAGGCAGATGTAAAAATTTACCTAAAGATAATAAAAATAGGGAAATCAAGCTGATATGAGAACCTGATACAGAAAGAATATGAATAATTCCAGTGATTGAATAAGCTTCTAAGATATCTTTTTCGATATTATTATAGCCACCAAATAACATAGCAAAAATCATATTAGCATCATTTTCAGGCATTACTTGATACATGGATTGCAAAAAAGATTGTTCAATTTGATAGCAAAATTCTTGAAGCGAGAATTTATCAGATGTATTTAATATTTTTAAATTTTGTTTGCCAATGGAAAAAGTAGCATAAATACCTTCTTCTTGGGCAGAAAGCTCACGGTCAATTAAATTAGGATTGTGATAATTTTGGATTAAGCGGATAGTACCTGTGGCAGAAATCGTATCATTGATTTTAGCAAGATTAGTTAAATTTTTTTGTTTTTGGTAGAGATAAACTTTTCCTGTGGCAGTTTTTTCTTCTTTTTGCTTGATAGATTTAGTATCAACAACATATGTTAAATGATATATACCAGCACTGTCTTGGCGGATTTTAGGCATTTGACAGATAACACCAGTCAAAGTGATTTCTTGATTATCATAATTTTTTATATTGTCATCGGCAATGAAGGTAAAAGAGAGATAACGCATCACACCTAAAAGGAAAAATAAAATAAGATATAGTAAAAATGTAAGTTTATGTTTACGCAAAGTAAAATAGAAGGCTAATATTAGATTTACTATAATTAAATAAAAAAGGTGTGTATATGACTTAGAAATTTCAGGAGTTTTCATCGTCATATACACACCTAAGCTGTAGAAAAGAATTATAAAATTAATGAAAAGTAAGGGCGATTGCCCATAATGTATCTTAATCATAATATGCCTTCTTAAATAATAAAATAAATCATTTGTTAGATTTAAAAGATTTTAAGTACAAATTTTATCTTGCATTTTGTTAAATTTAGCTTCACCAATACCTTTGACATTTTTGATATCTTCGATAGAAGAAAAATTACCATGTTCTTGGCGATAATCAATGATTTTTTGAGCAGTTGCAGGGCCAATTCCAGGTAAAGTATCTAAATCTTCTTTTGTTGCAGTATTTATATTGATTAAATTAGAAGATGAATTATTATTACTAGGACTGTTGGAATTAGTATCATTTACCTGTTCATTAGAATTGATGACAGGAGCCTTACTGCTTACTTGAATTTGCATACCATCAGTTAATTTTTGAGCTAAATTGATTTTAGTTTTATCTGCAAGTGGTGTAAAATCGCCACAGGCTTTAATTGCATCAGCAATGCGACTATCACTGGGTAATTCAACTAAACCAGGAGAATTGACTTCGCCGGAGACATAAACAGTAATTGTAACATCTTCTTGATTATCTTGAGTCTGTGTTTGCATATTATCGGTGATAATAGGAGTAGTATCTTCTTGTGTGTAAAGATAATAAAAAGTTGAAACACTAGCAAATAGAGCTATACAAAATAAAACAAGTAGCGATTTTTTATACATAGGCATATAAATCATTCTTTCTAATTATAAAAACAAAAAGGAAATATTAATTTTTTAAATCTTGGCATTTGGCGATTAAATCAAGTACAGCGAAATCTTTATGTTTAATATCTTTTAATACTACTAAAGCATTTGGATATTCGCCATTTTGACAGAGCAGATAGCCAAGATTTTTTAAGATGAAGTCATTTTCATCATCTAAAAGTAGAGCTTGGCGCAATAAAAAAATAGCTGATTGAAGATTATTATGTGTGCGGAAAATATCAGCTAGATAATTAAATAGCCAAATTTTTTTCTTATAAGATAAAACTTGAGACATGATGCATTGACTCACTTGCTCGCAAGGTGTGGCTAAAATAGTAGAAATATTTTCCTTATTGGCTATTTGCATATCCCAAATTTGATTGATTGTATTTTGTAGGGCTGGATTTATATTGGTATTAGTATCAGGCATGATGACTCCTTTTGCACTATTGATAACAGTGGATTGATGAACAGTTAAATCATGATTAACAGGTTTTTTTTGCTTTTGTGTCTTTAAAGACTGTCTACGCTGTTTTTGATAAGTATTTAGATTGGGACAGCGACGCATTAATTTATCAGCTTTAAATATTTTTTTGAGTTTTTCAATAACCATATCTAAAAGCTGATAATCTTTTTCATTTTTTAAAGTGATTTTATTGGATAATAGATGATTTAGTAGATTTAAAGTCTCTTCTTTTTTTCCATGAACTAATAAAAGTTGGATTTCTAGAAGTAGACTACGGCAATCTTGTGGAGATTGAGCTTTTAACTTTTGTGTCCAATTGAAAGCGCGTTCATAATCATGTAAACATAAATAGGTATCAGCTAATTCGTAGATGATATCACTATCTACGATATTTTTTTCAAATAATAATTGAATGCAAGATAAAGCTTCTTCATAGAGTTTTTGTTGTTTGAATTGATGGATTTCCAAGAGAAAATCATCTTTAGTCATTTCATTTGAAGATGGCTTATTATCGGTAGTGATATTTTGAGCTGATATTTCTTCTGTAGTTGTATCTTCTGAGGAAGATGGATAGAGATTTTTAAATACGCAGTAAGAAGTATCAGAAGTGTTTGGTTGATTAAAAGAGGTTTGTTGAAACCATTTTGGACGTTTTTTCAAAAGAATACCTCCTTTGAAGGCTTTGTAGGTAAATTGATATTGGCTTGACTAGCTAATACTAGACCGCTTACAGTTTTAGCGCCATGATTTTTTAAAACCATAGCACAATTTTTTAGTGTACTGCCTGTGGTGAATATATCATCAATCAATAGACATTTGCGATTTTTTACATCAACATAATCTTTTAAGGTAAAAGCATTGGCTAAATTTTCTTGACGTTCATGGCGTAGTAATTGATATTGTGATTTAGTTTGTTTTGTACGCTCAAGAATATCGCAATAATTAAAATGATGTTTATCAATCCATGGTTTAAAAATTTTTTCAACTTGATTAAAACCACGTTTTTTTAATTTATTTTTGTGTAGGGGTACTGGGATTATCATATCATAAGTGGAAAAATCCCAGTCTTCATCTAAATATGAAAATAATGGTTTTAAATAAGCTAAAGTGGCAAATTTATTTTGATATTTTAATTCGTGAATTAAATTCTTAAGTCCTTTATCGTATTTACCTATAGCTATAATAGGTGAAATATATTGCCGAATATCTTCATCATAAGCTAGATTTTCATTGCGGATAATTTCTTCTAAACAAGAAGGACACCACATACCTTTTTGTTCTACATAGGCATTACAAGAAGGGCAATGGCTAGGAAATAGAAATTGCATAATAGCTTGATAGATATTATTTAACATGATAAAGAACTCTTTTCTAAAATAGCTTAAATTAATTTATGGGCTAAACGTTCAGCAAGCAGTGTATATCTTTTTTGTGTTCGATTGCTTTGAATAGCAGTCATCAATGCTTTTTTTGAGCCAATGATGATGACTTTTTGTTTGGCTCTGGTGATAGCTGTATAGAGTAAATTTCGTTGGAGCATGATGTAGTGGCTAGTTGATAAAGGAATGATGACTACTTTATATTCACTGCCTTGACTTTTATGCACACTTGAGGCATAAGCTAGAGTTAATTCGTTTAGTTCATTTTTTTCATAGGTAACAATATGGTCAAAATAATCTACAGTTAATTTTTCGTTGTTGATATCTTGGATAAAACCAATATCGCCATTAAATACATTTTTTTGGTAGTTATTGCGAATATGCATGACTTTATCGCCAACGCGGAATGTTTGTGAAGAATATTTTAATTCATCTTGATTTTTTTTAGGATTTAATTGTTCTTGAAGCATTAGATTTAAATTTTCTACGCCACATAAAAAGCGATGCATAGGAGATAAAATTTGTACGTCTTTGAGAACATCAAAACCTTCATGAGGTAAATCTTTAGTACATAAATCAAGGATTTTTTGTGTAATGGAAGTATCGTCATTTAATTCATAAAAGACAAAATCGCTGTATTGTTTGCGAATGTCAGGTAATCTACCAGCGTTTATGATATGTGCATTTTGGATAATCATGCTTGTTTGAGCTTGGCGGAAAATCTCATCTAAGCGAATGGCAGGGATTTTTTGCGAACGGATGATATCTTTAAGCACAGAGCCAGGGCCTACAGCAGGGAGTTGGTCTGTATCACCGACTAAAATGATGCGACAACCATCTGGTACAGCATTTAGAAAATGGTGCATGAGGACTATATCCACCATAGAAACTTCGTCTAAGATGATGACATCAGCATCTAATTGGTCATCGATATCTTTGCTAAAGCCTAATTGTAAATTATCATCTTGAGCTAAATTATTTGCTTCTAATAAACGATGAATAGTCAAAGCTTTTTGCCCTGTTGTTTCTCTTAAGCGTTTTGCAGCTCGTCCAGTTGGTGCTGCTAAGCGAATTTTTAATCCTTGGGCTTTTAAAATAGATAAGATGCCTTTGATTACAGTCGTTTTACCAGTACCAGGGCCACCAGTGAGGACTAAAACTCCGTGATGAAGACAAGCTTTGATGGCTTCTTTTTGTTTTTGTGCAAGTTGGATTTGATTATCTTTTTCCCATACTTTGATAAATAAAGAAAGATTATCTTCTGATAAAGGCTCAGTTGCTTGTTGTAATTGAAGTAGACGCATAGCAACTTTTTTTTCGGCATAATAGAGATATGGCGGATAAATTAAAGTTTCACCACCGACTACTTCAGTATTTAAAGAGCCATTATCAATGCGTTCTTTTAAAATAGTGAAGATAATTTGATTATTTACTTGCAATATCTTTGCTGTTTTATCGACAAGAGCCATTTCAGGAATACAGCAATGACCATTGTTGCAAAGTTGCATTAAAGCATAATCTATGCCTGAGATTATGCGTCGTTTATCATCTCTTTGTATGCCAAGATTAAAAGCGAGTTTATCAGCTGTTAAAAAGCCTATGCCTTCTATATCTTGAAATAAGCGATAGATATCTTTTTCCATGATATCTATTGCAAAAGAACCGTATTTAGCAAAGATTTTACCTGCATAAGTATTGGATATACCATGATTTTCTAGCCAAACCATAATTTCAGTGAGTTCACTTTGTTCAAGATAAGATGTAGAAATTTTTTCTGCTGTTTTTTTGCCGATACCAGGAACTTTTAATAATTCATTTGGTGATTTAGCAATTATTTCTAAAGTCTTTTCGCCAAATTCAGCGACTATTTTCTTTGCCATGGCAGGGCCAATGCCGTTGATTGCCCCAGAAGCTAAGAATTTTTCAATGCCGGATATTTCTGTAGGAGCAACAGTTTTGTAAGTCGTAGCTTTAAATTGTTGCCCAAATTTAGGGTGCTTTACCCATTCCCCTTCGATTTCTAATAGTTGCCCAATGAGTGGAGCTATGCCGTTTAGGGTAACTGTTATCTGTGTAGAAAGTTTTTCTGGTGATAATTTTAAAACAGTGAAGCGATTATCTTGACTGGCAAAAATAATCGTGTCTACTGTTCCACATATTTTTTCCATAAGTAAAGCCTTTCTATTATTTATGATAAATTTATTATTCTATGCTTTATTTGCTAATTCTTCGGTTAATTTATCCCATTCAATATATTTTTCTTCTAGTTCTTGTTCTTTTTGAGCATAAGCTGTAGCTATTTCATGACTTTTATTAGGGTCTGCTTGCAGTGCTGGGTCATTCATTTGATATTCTAAGCCTTTTAATTCAGCTTCAAACATAGCGATAGTAGCTTCGCAACGCTGTATCATCATGGTTAATTTTTCACTGCTCATAGCAGAAGCTACATGTGCATTTTTAGGTTTTGCTTTTTCTTGTTTTGTTTTAGGTGTAGTTTTATTTTCAACAGTAGCTTTTTTATTTGAAGTTTCTTGAGTAGACTCAAGTTCTTTTTGCATTTCTAATTTTTTTTCACGATAATAGCTATAATTTCCATTATACTCTGTTAAATGTCCGTTTTCTAATTCACAAGTGAAGTTAGTAACTTTATCTAAGAAATAACGGTCATGGGAAACGACGATAAATGTACCAGGGAAAGCCATCATCGCTTCTTCAATAGCTTCTTTAGCAGGAATATCCAAATGGTTTGTAGGTTCGTCCATTACGAGGAAATTTGCACCAGTTAACATCAATTTCAATAAAGCCAAGCGAGATTTTTCTCCACCGGATAAATCGCCGATTAATTTATAAATATCATCGCCTTTGAATAAGAAAGCACCTAGACAGTGGCGAGCCTGTTCATCATTTAAACCAAATGAAGATAAGATTTCGTCAAAAACAGTATTGCTAGGGCAAAGACCTTCATGTTGCTGGGAATAATAGCCGATTTTTACACGACTACCGATTTTGATATTTCCTGTAGGGGATTGTAATTCGCCTAAAAGTAATCTTAATAAAGTTGTTTTACCAGCACCATTAGGGCCTACGATAGCGACACCATCACCTTTGCGAATTAATAAAGATAGATGTTCAAAGATTTTATGATCGCCAAAGCTAACAGATACATCATCAAGTTCAGCTACACGTTGAGCACATTCTTCTGGTTTATGGAACATAAAATAATTAAAGCCTGATTTTTGTGGCGGTAAGATGATGCGTTCTAAACGTTGTAATTGTTTTTCACGTCCTCTAGCTTGTTTGGCTTTGACACCTGCTTTATAACGACGAATATATTCTTCTGTTTCGCGGATATGTTCTTGCTGTTTAGCATAGGCGGATTCTAAAGTAGCTCGTCTTTGAGCTTTTACTTTCATGGCAGTAGAATAATTGCCATCATATAAAACAGTTGTTTTATTTTCTAAATCTAAAATCTTAGTGGCAACTTTGTCTAAGAAAAAGCGGTCATGAGAAATTAAAAGTACGCCACCTTTATAATTGCTCAAAAAGCCTTCGAGCCATTCAATCATTTCAATATCAAGATGGTTTGTCGGTTCATCTAAAAAGAGAAAATCTGGCTCACGAAGTAATGCTTTAGCTAAACAAATACGAGTGCGTTGACCACCTGAAAATAATGTTGGGTTTTTGGGAAAGTCTTCTTCACTAAAGCCAAGACCAAAAGCAACGCGACGAAGACGGCTTTCATAATCGTATCCGCCTAATTGTTCAAATTTATCAGAAATACGACTATATTCCTTCATTAAATCATCAAGTTTATCATCATCATCTAAGTTTTCAATTTGTTTTTCTAATGTAGTTTTTTTCTGTCCGAGAGCAATGATATCAGCAAAAGCAGATAAGAGTTCATCATATAAATTATCATGGGTGAAATCTGACTGCTGTTGCATATAACCGATAGTATCCACACTATCAATACTGATGTGTCCTGTATCATATTCTTCAATACCTAAAAGACATTTCATTAAAGTGGATTTACCAGCACCATTAGGGCCAACAAAACCAATTTTATCACCACGAGCCACATCAAAGGAGACATTATGAAATAATTCTTCTATGCCAAAGGATTTTCCTAAATCTTGAATGCGTAAAATTCCCAAAATAACACTTCCTTTATAATTTATAACTATATAATATAATTTAAATTTTAAATTTATAGACCTATATAATTAAATCTTGCTACTCCATGAAGATATAGCAAGATTTAATCTAAAATAATTTAATTTTGTTTTTGATAATCTAAGCCAATATTGACTGTTGCCTGACCAGCGCTTCCTCCTGACATAATAGTACAAGTAAATGGCATACCATAGAAACAATCTGTTTCATGCTCATTTGCCGTAATAGTTGTATGTTCACGAGAAGATGTATTTCCTGTTTCAACACTAGAAATTTTAAAACCTTTGCGTTTTAAGATATCTGCAACTTCTGCACCAGCTCCATTGATACCGCTAGAGTTGATGACTAGAACAGTTATATCTTCATTTTTTATAGGTTCAACTTTTTCTTTAGCAGGAGCTGTGTTATCTTCTTGAGTTGAAGATTTTTCTTCAGTTGAAGGAGTTTCTGTTGTAATATCGCCCATTTTTAAACCTTTAGGCAAAGATTTTTCATATGCTTTTATTGTAGATTCAGTATCTTTTTGAGCAGTTTCATTTAAGGTAATTCCCATATTTTGCGCTATTAAATTTCGTGTTTTGGCAATATCTGGTATCCAATAGCTGATATCTTCGATATAAGCAGGTTGTCCAGGAACCATACTAGAAGATAAGCCATTTTGTTGGATTGTAGGTAAATTGGATACTAAGGCAATCATTTTACTCAATGGCATATTAGTTTGAATAGCTGAGGAAATATTGCTTAAAATATCTGGTAGTTTTGGTAGGATTGATGGTGATATTGCTTGCGCAAGGAAAGCTTTCATGAATTTTTGTTGACGATTTATACGACCAATATCGCCCTCACCATCGCGATAGCGAACATATTGAATAGCTGTTTTACCATTTAAATGCTGAAGTCCTGGTTGAAGGTCGATGACAAGACCACCATTATCATCCCAAGGGTCTTCATAATACATGCGTTTTTCTACATCAATATCAACACCACCAACAGCGTCAATGATTTTTTCAAAAGCTTGGATATCTATAAGAACATAGTAATTAATCGGTACATTTAAAAATGATTCCACTACTTTTTGCGTAAGCTCATGACCACCATAAGCGTAAGCGTGATTTATTTTGTCATAGTCATTTTTTTCGATATGTACTCTAGTATCACGTGGCAAAGATAATAAAGAAGCTTTTTGTTCATTTGGATTATATGTTAAAACCATTAATGTATCACTGCGACCGACATCATCAGCACGTCTATCTACACCCATTATCATGATATTAAGAACGTTTGTTTGTTCTGTAGTTATAGTTGGAGGATTATCAGAGGAAGAATCAGAGTTAGCAAAGACAAATCCAACTAATACCAATAATAGAATAATAATTAAAGCAATAAGACGGTTATAGTTTTTCTTCTTTTTATATATTTTTTTTGGCGGTGGAGGAGGGGGTGGATCATTTTTTTCTCGCCATTCCCTGCTGAGCCAATCTGGAGTATTTAATGTATCAATATCATTTTTATCGTTATCACTAGTTGTATCGTGTTTATTTGTATCATCAATTTTATTTTCCAAAATAAAAAACTCCTACTAATTTATTTATACATTATGCTAACTAAGTTAGTATATCAAATATAAATTATCATTTCAATTTATATAAAAATAAATATTTATAAATATTGTGTATAAATATACAGGTAAAGGGAGAAAATTTTTTATAATTTTACAATATATAGTTAATTTTTGCTTGATTTTTGTTGAATAAAACTTTATACTAAAAGAAGCAAACAGCTTTTTTGTTCTGACATGAAAAATGACGTGGAAAATCATGCATTTATGGGATGAAACGGCTTGGGCTTAATTGAAATTTTTAAGGAGTTTTACAAATGGATTTTCAAGACAAAACACTAGTATGTAAAGATTGTGGTAAGGAATTTGTTTTCAGTGCAGGAGAACAAGCTTTTTATGCAGAAAAAGGCTTTGAAAATGAACCAGCACGTTGCCATGAATGCCGTGATAAAAGACGTCGCGAACGTGAAGGCGGAAAAGAACAGCGTCAGATGTATACTGTAGAATGTGCAGAATGCGGAAAAGAAACACAGGTTCCTTTTGAACCAAAAGGAGACCGTCCAGTTTATTGTCGTGATTGCTTCAACGCTAGACGCAATAAATAATTTAGTTTAATCGGCAAGGAGGCTTGGATATTTCCGAGCCTTTTTTAAGGTTAGATGTAATTATAATTTTATAAACAAATTTAAAGAAGGGAAGTTACATAATGAGTAAGAAACTATTAACTTTATGTGCTCTTTGTATGTTTGCTGTAAGTGCACTTTTCGCTGGCTGTGGACAAGATAGTTCTGATAAAGCAGCTTCTAGCGGAGAAAAAGTATTACGTGTAGGTACTAATGCTGACTTTGCTCCATTTGAATTCCAAGACGAAAATGGTAGTACAGAATATCAAGGTTTTGATATGGATTTAATCAGAGCTGTAGCTAAAGAAATGGGTTACACAGCTGAAATTCAAAATGTTAACTTCGATGGCTTAATTCCTGCTATGGAATCTGGCAATATTGATATAATCGCTTCTGGTATGACTATTAATGAAGAACGTAAAAATCAGGTAGAATTCTCTGATCCTTATTATACTTCTGGTCTTACTATCGTTGTTCCTAAAGACAACACTGATATCAATGGTTTTGCTGACTTAAAAGGCAAAAAAATAGCTGTACAGATCGGTACAACTAGCATGGAAGAAGCACAGAAAATCGAAGGTGCTGAAGTAAAAGCTTTAAATAGTTCTGCTGATACATTTATGGAATTAAAAGCAGGTAACGTTGATGCAGTTATTAATGACCTTCCTGTAAATGATTATTATATTGTAAAAACTAAAGCTACTGATGTAAAACGTTTAGATGATAAACTCACATCTGAAGAATATGGTTTTGCAATGAAAAAAGGTAATACAGAATTAAAACAAAAAGTAGATGCAGCTTTAAAAACACTTAAAGAAAATGGTGAATATGACAAAATCTATGAAAAATGGTTTGGTACAAAACCTGCTAAATAATAGATTTTGTATTTAACATAGTAACCTAGAAGGACACTGTCTGATGGTCAGTGTCCTTTTTCTATAATAGAAGAAAGTGAGGAGGTTTTATTTTTGGATTTTAGATTTGATATTATTATCAATGCTTTTCCATTACTTATTGAAGGTGCTATTTTCACAATTCAAATTACAGCACTAAGTGTTGCAATCGGTATTATTATTGGTTTATTTGTTGGTGTTGCTCGCATTAGTAAAATTAGAATAATTAAATGGTTAGCAGCTATTTATGTTGACTTTTTACGTGGAACACCTTTATTAGTACAGATTTTCTTGATATATTTTGCACTACCTGTATTAACAGGTATAAAAATGAACCCATTTGTAGCAGCTATTGCTGCTTGTAGTATCAATAGTGGTGCATATGTAGCGGAAATTTTTAGAGCAGGTATACAATCTATAGATAATGGTCAGATGGAAGCAGGTCGCTCTTTAGGTTTATCTTGGTTCCAGACAATGAGATATATAATTATTCCTCAGGCTTTTAAACGTGTAATACCACCACTAGGAAATGAATTTATCGCTTTATTGAAAGATTCATCATTAGTGTCTGTTATTGGCTTTGAAGAATTAACTCGTCGTGGTCAATTAGTTATTGCTAGAACATATGCTTCTTTAGAAATTTGGGTTTGTGTTGCTTTAATTTATTTAATAATGACATTATCTATTTCTCGTTTTGTAGCATATTTAGAGCGGAGGTATCAAATTGATGATAGAAATTAAAAATCTGCATAAGTCTTTTGGTCATGTAGAAGTATTAAAAGGCGTAGATGTTTCCATTGAAGAAAAAGAAGTGGTAGTTATAATTGGGCCAAGTGGTTCTGGTAAATCTACATTACTTCGTTGCATGAATTATTTAGAAGAGCCTACAAGTGGAGATATCACTGTAGATAATATGAAACTTGATAAACATGCGGATATCAATAAAATTCGTGAAAATATCGGTATGGTATTCCAACGTTTTAATTTATTTCCACATATGACAGTATTAGAAAATATTGTACTTGCACCAACAAAAGTGTTGAAAATTTCACGTGAGGAAGCAATTTCAACAGCTATGGATTTATTACAAAGAGTTGGTTTAAAAGAAAAAGCTAATTCTTATCCAAGTCAGTTATCTGGTGGGCAACAACAACGTGTTGCTATTGCTAGAGCTCTTGCAATGAAACCAAAAGTTATGCTCTTTGATGAACCAACATCAGCTCTTGACCCAGAAATGGTAACAGAAGTATTAGATGTTATGAAAAGCTTAGCTAATCAAGGTATGACAATGGTTGTAGTTACTCATGAAATGGGATTTGCTCGTGAAGTTGGGGATCGTGTATTATTCGTAGATGAAGGTCGTATCATTGAAGAAGGTACACCAAAAGAAATTTTTGAAAATCCTAAACAAGAACGTACAAAATTATTCTTATCTAAAATTCTTTAAAATTAAAATCAAATATTCTAGTTTAAATCGCATTTTAAGCTAGAATATTTGATTGACGCTCATCTGGTAGTATGCTATAATTTATTATTACCGGACGTGCGATTATTTGTCGTAAAAAAACTAAATAAAAATTAGTTTGAGATGAGTAACGTTCAAAATTTTTAACATAAAAAGCGAGAGTTCTTTTGATTTTATTTCAAAGAAAATAAAGCTTTATGTTAAGTTTTAGGTAAGCAAATAGCAAGCCTATAAAGTTAGTTGTTCTTTAAAAACACAAAATGTAGGACTTCATATTTTAGAAGCTACAAAGGAGTTTTGACAGTTCCTTTAAGAGGATATACTTCTTAAAAATCTTCTATTGGCAATTATAACTGTTAAGTATTTAAGTACTGTAGTTATCATTGTTGAGTGAAGAATGTCAATATATTTGATTACGTTATAGAAAATATTTTTCTATAGCTTTATATATTTTGGAGTGAATGAGGTGTACAAAGGAATATCTTTGTCAATTACAAAGCAAGGTCTTTAAAGAGAAAAAGTGCCTTGCCTTTTTAACGTTTAATGTATGTTGATAGTGAAAACATATCAAAGCGTGTAGACAAAAGATAAGAAAACACTTTATTCATATGTTTAATATTTAGTTTCAATTCGGTTTGAGGGGTGAAGATTTTAATGTTCAATCCTGTCTCAGTTGGTAAACGGACCAGGTATAGCTATGCCAAAATCAAAGAGGTTATGGATATGCCTCATCTTCTGGATATCCAGAGAAATTCTTATGATTGGTTTATGAAGGAAGGATTACAGGAGATTTTCCATGATATCTCTCCAATTCAGGGATTTACAGGAAATCTTGTGTTATCGTTTGAAGGTTTTTCTTTAGGAAAACCTAAATATGATATTGATGAATGTAAAGAACGCGATGCTACGTATTCTGCTCCTTTACGTGTCAATGTACGCCTGGTTAATAATGATACTGGCGAAGTAAAGGAACAGGAAGTTTTCATGGGTGATTTCCCACTCATGACAGAAACAGGTACATTTATCATCAATGGTGCGGAACGTGTTATCGTAAGTCAGCTCGTTCGTTCTCCTGGTGCTTATTACGGTGAAAATATTGATCCTACTGGTAAAAGATTATATAATGCCACAGTTATTCCAAACCGTGGTGCATGGATAGAGTTTGAAACAGATTTAAATGATGTTATTTCTGTTCGTCTTGACCGCAATCGTAAATTACCAGCTACAGTATTAATCCGTGCATTAGGTTATGGTACAAATGATGCTATTATGTCTTTATTTGATAATGATGAACGCATTAGAAACACTATAGACCGTGATAATACAGTAACAAAAGAAGAAGCATTAGTAGAAATCTACAAAAGACAGCGTCCAGGTGATCCACCTACTGTAGATAATGCTAAACAACTTTTAGAACAGCTTTTATTTGATCCTAAACGTTATGATTTAGCAACTGTAGGTCGTTATAAATTAACTAAAAAATTAGGCTGGAAACGTCGTCTTTTAGGCAAACAATTAGCTGAGCCATTAGTAGATAAAGAAACTGGTGAGGTTTTAGTTCCTGCTGATGTTACAATTGAAGCATCTATGGTTGAAGATATTACTATCGAACAGGAAAATAATATCTTCGGTGAAGATGAACATGCAATTGTTTATATTAAAGATAAAAACAATAATAGAATTAAGATGATTTGTTCTCGTACTTTACCATACAATCATCGTACAATTACTATTAACGATATTATTGCATCTATTAGTTATTTATTAAACTTAATGGATGGACATGGACATAAAGATGATATCGACCATTTAGGAAATCGTCGTATCCGTTCTGTTGGTGAATTGTTACAAAATCAATTCCGTATCGGTTTATCCCGTATGGAACGTGTAATCAGAGAACGTATGAATACACAAGATAATGATGTAATTACACCACAAGCTCTTGTAAATATTCGTCCTGTTGTGGCAGCAATCAAAGAATTCTTTGGTTCTAGCCAGTTGTCTCAGTTCATGGACCAGAACAACCCACTTAGTGAACTTACACATAAACGTCGTTTATCTGCACTTGGTCCTGGTGGTCTTAGCCGTGAACGTGCAGGGTTCGAAGTTCGTGACGTACACAACTCTCACTATGGTCGTATGTGTCCTATCGAAACTCCAGAAGGTCCAAACATCGGTCTTATCGGTTCCCTTGCAACATATGCTCGTATTAATGAATTTGGCTTTATGGAAACACCTTATCGTAAAGTCGATAAAGTTAATAAACAAGTAACAACAGATGTTCGTTACTTAACAGCTGATGAAGAAGATGATTTAGTAATTGCACAAGCCAACGAACCATTAGATGAAAATAACTGGTTCAAAGCTCAGCGTGTAACAGCACGTGTTCATGAAGAAACAATGCTTGTTGATGCAGATAGTGTAGATTACATGGACGTATCACCAAAACAGATTGTATCCATTGCGACAGCAATGATTCCATTCTTAGAAAACGACGATGCTAACCGTGCCTTAATGGGTGCGAACATGCAACGTCAGGCTGTACCTCTTTTCAGAACACAGGCACCACTTGTTGGTACTGGTATGGAATATAAAGCAGCTTGCGACTCTGGCGTTATGGTACTTGCAAAACGCGCAGGTGAAGTTGTTAGAGTAACAGCAGATTTCATTGAAGTTCGTGCAGACGAAACTGGTGAAATCGACCATTATAAATTACAAAAATATTTACGTTCCAACCAAGGTACATGTATGAACCAAGTGCCAATCGTGTACAAAGGTGACCATGTAGAAGCAAAAGAACCTATCGCTGATGGTCCAGCAACTGACCATGGTGAATTAGCTCTTGGTTACAACGTTATCGTAGCATATATGCCTTGGGAAGGTTATAACTACGAAGATGCGATTTTATTAAGTGAAAAACTTGTAAAAGAAGATATTTACACATCTATCCATATTGAAGAATATGAATGTGATGCTCGTGATACAAAACTTGGACCAGAAGAAATCACACAAGATATTCCAAACGTAGCAGAAGATGCTCTTCGCGACCTTGATGCTGATGGTATTATCCGTATCGGTGCAGAAGTTCGTGCAGGTGATATCTTAGTTGGTAAAGTTACTCCAAAAGGAGAAACAGAACTTACAGCAGAAGAAAGATTATTACGCGCTATCTTTGGTGAAAAAGCTCGTGAAGTTCGTGATACTTCTCTTCGTGTTCCACATGGTGAAGCTGGTCGAATTGTTGATGTTAAAATCTTCAACCGTGCTAATAATGATGAATTACCACCTGGTGTAAATCAGTTAGTACGTGTATATATTGCTCAAAAACGTAAAATCTCTGTCGGCGATAAAATGGCTGGTCGTCATGGTAACAAAGGGGTTGTATCCCGCGTTATGCGTGAAGAAGATATGCCATTCTTACCAGATGGTACTCCAGTAAATATCGTGCTTAACCCATTAGGCGTGCCTTCACGTATGAACATCGGACAGGTACTTGAAACACATCTTGGTATGGCTGTTCGTGAACTTGGTATGCAGATTAAAGCAGGAGATCCAACAGTAGAATCTCGTTTACGTGCAATTGGTTATGATTTTGATAAAAATGGTATGCCAAAACCAGACGTTGCTGGTATTCACATTGCAACTCCAGTATTCGATGGTGCAAAAGGTAACGAAGTATTTGAAACACTCAAAGCTTCTGGTTTCTCTGATAATGGTAAGACTATTTTATATGATGGTCGTACAGGTGAACCATTTGAAAATCCAGTTACAGTAGGTTGCGTGTACATGCTTAAACTTCATCACCTTGTTGATGATAAAATCCATGCTCGTTCAACTGGTCCATACTCTCTTGTTACTCAACAGCCACTTGGTGGTAAAGCACAATTTGGTGGTCAGCGTTTCGGGGAAATGGAAGTTTGGGCTCTCGAAGCATACGGTGCGGCTTATACACTTCAAGAAATTTTAACAGTAAAATCTGACGATGTTGTTGGACGTGTTAAAACATATGAAGCTATTGTAAAAGGTGAAAACATTCCTGAACCAGGTGTTCCAGAATCCTTCAAAGTTCTCATTAAAGAGTTACAAAGTATTGGTCTTGATATCAAAGTTCTTTCCGAAGATGCACAGGAAATTATGATTAATGATATTGAAGATGATATCAATGAAACTGCAAGAGAACTTGATATGGATGCAACAGCAACAAAAGAATCTTATGGTCAAGCAGTAACAACAGATGTTTCTGAAGAAAATGTAGTAGAAGATGATTATACTACTGAAGAACCAACAGATGATATCATTGCTGATCTTGGTGCAGATAATTTTGACGAATAATATAATGGTTTAATTTAATCGATTTAAGAGCATTTATTAATTATAAATGCTCTTAATCAATAAATTGAAATAGTGATATAGTAATGTAGGTAACTTTTATTTGTTTAATAAAAGTTTTTTAACAGATGCAAGGCTGAATTTTAAAGAAAGGGAGTGACAGCCCCTTGTTAGATGTAAATAATTTTGATTCTATGCGCATAGGACTAGCTTCTCCAGAAAAGATTCGTGAATGGTCTTATGGCGAAGTAAAAAAACCAGAAACTATCAATTATCGTACTTTAAAACCTGAACGTGATGGTTTGTTCTGTGAAAGAATTTTTGGTCCTACACGTGACTGGGAATGTCATTGCGGTAAATACAAACGCATTCGTTATAAAGGTATTGTCTGTGACCGTTGTGGCGTAGAAGTAACTCGTGCAAAAGTACGTCGTGAACGTATGGGTCATATAGAGCTCGCTGCACCAGTATCTCACATTTGGTACTTTAAAGGCATTCCAAGTCGTATGGGTCTTATCTTAGATGTATCACCTCGTTCTTTAGAGAAAGTATTATACTTTGC
This sequence comes from Megamonas sp., assembly GCF_986095205.1. Lineage (NCBI taxonomy): Bacteria > Bacillati > Bacillota > Negativicutes > Selenomonadales > Selenomonadaceae > Megamonas > Megamonas sp. The sequence continues at coordinate 43,401 of NZ_CFQVBI010000057.1, forward strand.
TTCTTATATAGTATTAGATCCAGGCGATACACCTCTTATTAAAAAGCAACTTTTATCCGAAAATGAATACCGTGAGTATTATGATAAATATGGCTCTAGCTTCAAAGTAGGCATGGGTGCTGAAGCGGTAAAACAGCTTTTAGAAGAATTAGATTTAGATAAAATGAATAAAGAATTACGTGAAGAACTTCGTACTTCTAGCGGTCAGCGTAAAGTTCGTGCTATTCGTCGCTTAGAAGTAGTAGAAGCTTTCCGTAAATCTGGCAATAAACCATCTTGGATGATTCTTGATGTAGTACCAGTTATTCCACCAGAATTACGTCCAATGGTTCAATTAGATGGTGGTCGTTTTGCTACATCTGACTTAAATGATTTATATCGTCGTGTTATCAACCGTAATAATCGTTTAAAACGTTTATTAGACTTAGGTGCACCAGATATTATCGTGCGCAATGAAAAACGTATGCTTCAAGAAGCAGTTGACGCACTTATCGATAATGGTCGCCGTGGTCGTGCTGTAACAGGCCCTGGTAACCGTCCACTTAAATCTTTAAGTGATATGCTCAAAGGTAAACAAGGTCGTTTCCGTCAGAACTTATTAGGTAAACGTGTTGACTACTCTGGTCGTTCCGTTATCGTTGTAGGTCCTGAACTTAAACTTCATCAATGTGGTTTACCAAAAGAAATGGCTCTTGAATTATTCAAACCATTTGTAATGAAAAAACTTGTAAATTCTGGACTTGCACATAATATTAAATCTGCAAAACGCATGGTTGAACGTATTCGTCCAGAAGTTTGGGATGTATTAGAAGAAGTTATTAAAGAACATCCAGTTCTTTTAAACCGTGCCCCTACGCTTCACCGTCTTGGTATTCAGGCTTTTGAACCTGTACTCACAGAAGGTCGTGCACTTAAATTACATCCACTTGCTTGTACAGCTTACAACGCTGACTTCGATGGTGACCAGATGGCTATTCACCTTCCACTTTCAGCAGAAGCCCAAGCAGAAGCTCGTATTTTAATGCTTGCTGCTAACCACATTTTAGCACCAAAAGATGGTGGCCCAATTATCACTCCATCTCAGGATATGGTACTTGGTTCTTATTATTTAACAATCCTTCGTCCAAATGCTCAAGGAGAAGGAAAAGTATTTACTGGTATAAATGAAGCTATTTTAGCTCATCAACATAAAAATCTTCAATTACAAGCATTAATTCAGGTTCGTATGGAAGGATATGGCCTTGTAAAAACAACTCTTGGTCGTATGATTTTCAATGAAATTCTTCCTCCTGAAATTCGCGATTTCTATCAAGTAACAAAAGTTTCCTTAGAAGCTGATACACCAGAAGCTCGTGAAGCTTTAATTAAAGGCTTAAAAGGTAAAAAGATGGCTGAACCAATCGTTAATAGCGAAGGTAAAGAAATCGTTCCAGCCGATACAGCTGTTGATGCTGGTTATATTAAAAACTTACTTGCTAGTGATGCTAAAGAAGCTATTGTTCATGGTGGTAACTCTGGACAATGGTATCTCGGTTACAAAACAGGTAAAAAAGAACTTGGTAAATTAGTTGCTAGATGCTTTGAAACATTTGGTGGTTCTAAAACTGCTGAAGTAATTGATAATGTTAAAAACTTAGGTTACCATTATGCTTGTCTTGCTGGTATGACAGTTGCTATCTCCGATATCATCGTTCCACCAGAAAAGAAAGAAATTTTGGCAGCTACAGAAAAAGTTGTTAACCGTGTTGAACGTGACTATAATCGTGGTCTTATCACTGAAGACGAACGTTATAAGAAAGTTGTAAAACTTTGGAGCGATGCTACAGATGACGTTGCTGATGCGATGATGGCTAACATGGATACATTCAATAATATCTTCATGATGGCTGACTCCGGTGCCCGCGGTAACAGACAGCAGATGCGTCAGCTCGCTGGTATGCGTGGTCTTATGGCTGATCCATCTGGTAAAATCATCGACTTACCAATCAAAGCAAACTTCCGTGAAGGTTTAACAGTGTCTGATTACTTTATTTCTTCTCATGGTGCTCGTAAAGGTCTTGCCGATACAGCACTTAGAACAGCTGACTCTGGTTACCTCACTCGTCGTCTTGTTGACGTTGCTCAAGACGTTATCGTTCGTGAAGATGACTGTGACGTTGTAGGTATTAACCTCGTACGTGAACGTGCAAAACTCGCTGCATCTTCTAGCGCTGCAATCAAAGAACTTGGCGATAGCTTAAAAGGCCGTGTGCTTGCAAATGATATCGTTAGTCCAAAAACAGGCGAAGTTCTTTATGCTGCAGATACTACACTTGATGAAGAAGCTCTCAATACTATTGGTGAACATAATGTTAGCGAAATCGTACTCAAAGGTTCCGCTATTTATGAAGGACTCAACTCCATGTCCACTGAAACAATAGCTCTTGGTGCTCCTGAAGAAAATGTACGAAAATCCATCAAACATGCTATGATGCATGAAATGCTTGGCAAAAATACAACTGATGCTGTTTATGACAGCACAGGCGCAGAAATCATTCCTGCAAATACACCACTTACAGAAGAATATATCGAAGCTGTATTAAATAGCGATGCGAAAGAAGTTAAAGTTCGCAATAATAACATTCGTGGTATCGAAGTTGAAGCTATTAAAGAAGGTAACGGTATTATCGAATCTCTTGAAGATCGTATCGTAGGACGTGTATTAGCAGAAGATATTATTGATCCTGCTACTGGTGAAAAAATCGCTTCCCTTAATGAAACTGTTACACCAGCTCTTGCTAAAGCAATTTGTAAAGTACGTGAAAAAGTTTCTATTCGTAGCGTACTCACATGTAAATCTCAGCTTGGTGTATGTATTAAATGTTATGGTCAAGACCTTGCTACAGCTAATCAGGTTGAAGTTGGTGAAGCAGTTGGTATCATCGCTGCTCAATCTATCGGTGAACCTGGTACACAGCTTACAATGCGTACATTCCACTCTGGTGGGGTTGCCAGTGACGAAGATATCACACAGGGTCTTCCACGTGTTGAAGAATTATTCGAAGCAAGAAAACCAAAACATCATGCTATCATTGCTGAAATCGAAGGTACTGTTCTCATTTCCGAAGATAAAGAAATGCGCATAGTTACTATTACACCAGATGAAGGCGAATCTAGAGAATATTTAATTCCTTATGGTTCTCGTCTCATTGTTAAAAATGGTGCAAGAATTAAACCTGGTGATAAAATCACTGAAGGTTCTATTAATCCACATGATATCTTACGTATTTGTGGTTTACGTGAAACTCAGCGTTACCTCGTATACGAAGTACAAAAAGTATATAAATCTCAGGGTGTTGGTATCAACGATAAACATATCGAAGTTATGGTTCGTCAGATGCTTCATAAAGTTAAAATTGAAGATTCTGGTGACACTGATTTCCTCCCTGGTGAGTATATTGATATTAATAGCTTTGAATCTGCAAATGCTAAAGCTATTGAAGAAGGCGGTATTCCAGCCGTTGCTCGTCCAATCCTCTTAGGTATTACAAAAGCTTCCTTGGCAACAGATTCCTTCTTATCTGCAGCATCATTCCAAGAAACTACTCGTGTTCTTACTGATGCAGCTATCAAAGGTAAGGTTGATCCACTTATCGGTCTTAAGGAAAATGTTATTATCGGTAAATTAATTCCTGCCGGTACTGGTATGAGTAGATATAGAAATATCAATGTAGTAGATTTAGATGCTGCTGAACATGAAGCACAAGAAGAAGCTACAGTTACTGAATAAGATTAATAAAAAGCAAGATACTTTGATATGCACCCAAAATATTGGACATATTAATTAAGCTACTAATTGAGACTTAGTTCTGTATTCTACGGGACTAAGTCCTTTTA
>NZ_CFQVBI010000058.1:0-6144 GCF_986095205.1 Megamonas sp.
GGTGACCTTGGCAGGACTCGAACCTGCGACCTTTTGATTCGTAGTCAAACACTCTAATCCAGCTGAGCTACAAGGCCATTTGTTTATTGCTCTCACAAGCAACTTCTATATAATAGCATAGATATATTTTTTTGGCAAGTGTTTTTTATAAATTTTTTTTAAGAAAAAGAGTCTTCACCAAAACGCATATATTCTTTGCGATATTCAGAAGGCGTCTCTCCAATGTATTGTGTAAATAATTTAGTGAAATAAGGAGCATGTTGAAAACCTACAGTATAGCTAATATCTGTTATACTCAAAGAAGTTTTTCTTAATAATGTACATGCTTTACTTAGACGATATTGTTGTAAATATTGACTAGGACTTATTTTTAAATATTTTTGAAATAACTTAAAAACATATGTTCTGTCGATATTATTGGCGGTAGCAATATCAGAAATACTGATATTATCAGCATAATTTTTGTGAATGTAATTTAAAATAGCATTGAAATAAACTTCTGTAGTTGAAAGTTCTGCTTTTTGTTTTAAGCGCAAATGATTACCAAGATAGTCAAATAATAAAAAAGTTGTAGAAATACTTTTAAAATAACGTTCTCGTTGAAATTCTTGATAAATTTTTTCAAAAAGATTTTTAAGATGTGTATCTAATTCATTATGAATAATATACGTTTCTGGGCTTAATCCGCACATGCTTAAAAGTTTGTGAATTTGCTTTCCGCGTAAACCGATCCAATGATAACTCCAAGGATTTTCAGGTAAAGGATAATATTTGTTTTTTGTATAAGGCGGTATCATAAAAATATCGCCAGCTTTGATATGGTTTTGTTTATCTTCGATTTGAAAAATACCTTCACCGGCAATGCAATAATGAATTACCCAATAATCAATAGGAACAAATTCATAAGGTTTGGTTGGCTTACATTCTTCATAACCACATTCATAGAGGTGGAAATCTTCGCTTATAGGATTGTTGTTAAATAAAACACTTACATCATTTTTAAAGATTTTTCCCATAAAAACACCTTCAATATTTTTATTTGAGTATATTATAAGAAGAATTCTTGAGATAGTCAATGCAGCATTGTCAACATAAGTATAAAAAATCAACAAATATATATTTTAAATATAATATTTTATCAACATAAATATAAAATATTTCAACATAGCTGATAGAGTCTGATAAGGGCAAATGCTATAATAATAATCGAAGTAAATACGTATATACTTGATAAAAAGATTGATAATTTGTTATTTTTATTATCTTTTATTTATTAAATTAAAAAGAATAATAAGAATATACAGAAAAGGAGAATTGTTATGGATAATCAAAGAGCGAGATTAGGTCAAATAGCTTTAATGATGATGACTTTTTCGGCAGTATATACTTTTCCAAGTATTATTAATAATAGCATACAAATTGGATTAGCTACTATTCCAGCTTATATATTTGGTTCTGTTTTCTATTTCTTACCATTTATTTTGATGATGAGTGAATTTGCTTCAGCAAACTCTGATAAAGAATCTGGTATTCATAGTTGGTTAGAATGCGTTTTAGGTTCTAAATGGGCATTTTTAGGTGCATGGTGTTATTTCTTTGTAAATTTATTCTTCTTCGGTTCTTTATTGCCACAGACATTAATTCAAGGTTCTTATGCACTTTTTGGTACAAATGTTTTTGTGGGTGATAATTCTACATTGATTATTGCATTAGTTTCAATAGTATTATTCTGGATTGCAACATATGTTTGTATCAAAGGTGTAAGTTGGATTTCTATTGTTACAAACTTAGCAGGTAGTGCCAGATTATTCATGGGTATAGCGTTTGTTATCTTAGCGTTTATCGTAGTATTTGGTTTAGGTGAAGCTCCTGCACAAGAATTTTCTATGGAAACAATCACTCCAAGATTTGATTGGACTTTCTTTATGACTATGGCTTGGGTTTTACAAGCTTGTGGTGGTGGTGAAAGTATTGGTGTTTACATAAAAGATGTAAAGGGCGGTAATAAAACTTTTATAAAGGTAATGGTATTATCCACTATCTTTGTTGGTTTGATGTATGTATTAGGTTCCATTGCCGTAGGTTTAGTAGTTCCTACAGCTGCATTACAAAATAACTTTGCTAATGGTATTTTTGATGTATTTAAAATTTTAGGCACACATTTTGGTATTCCAGGCGATATCATGGTTCGCTTAGTAGGTGTAATTTTATTCTTAGGAAGCTTAGGTTCTTTAGCTCTTTGGACAGCAGCTCCAGTAAAAGTATTCTTCTCTGAAATTCCAGAAGGTATTTTTGGTAAATGGATTGTAAAAACTAATCATGAAGGTAACCCAACAAATGCTTTAATTGTACAAGGTATTGTAGTTAGCGTATTGCTTATTATTCCAGCTTTAGGTATCGGAAATATGGATAGCTTCTTACAGATGCTCATCAATATGACAGCAGCAACATCTTTATTACCAGTATTATTATTATTGATTGGTTATATCGTTTTACGTTGGAAAAAAGACGATATGGATAGAAGCTTTAGATTTGGTAGTAGAAATTTTGGTATCTTTGCAGGTGTATTCTTATTACTTGTATTCATCTTCGTCTTCTTCATGTCTACAGTTCCAGACCCAACATTAATTATGCAATATTTAGATGGTACATTACCTCAAGATGCAGCAAATCCTATTTTAACACTTGTTTATAATGTATTAGGTGTAGTAGTATTTATGGGTATTGCTTGGGTTTGTTGGAACCGTTATGAAAAGAAATTAAATCAAAAATAATAAATAGACAAATTTAGATATTATTTAGGAGGAATTTTTTATGAAAACTTGGGAAAATCATCAAATTGATGGAATTAATAGAATGCCAGCAAGAGCACATTTCTTGACATTTCCATCTAAAGAAAAGGCACTTTTAAACAATAATAGATATACTCATGCATTTAAAAATTTAAATGGCGTTTGGAAATTTATGTTTTTAGATGCTCCAGAATATAGTCCTGAAGGCTTCTTTAATAGTGATTTTGATGTAACTAAAATGGACGATATCACAGTTCCAGGAAATTGGCAGTTACAAGGCTACGGCAAAATGCACTATTCTGATTTATGGTATAATTTCCCTATTAATCCACCATATGTACCAACAGAAAACCCAACCGGTATTTATAAACGTACATTTTTTGTAGAAGAAAGCTATCGCGATAAAAAAATCATCATTAGATTTTGCGGTGTAGACTCTGCATATCATTTATGGATTAATGGCAAGGAAGTAGGCTATAGCAAAGTTGCTAGAAATGAATCTGAATTTGATATTACAGATTTAATCCGTGTAGGCGAAGAAAATGATGTAACTGTTCGTGTATATCAATGGTCTGATGGCACATATTTAGAAGACCAAGATATGTGGTGGGAAAGTGGAATTTTCCGCGATGTAGAATTAATAGGTGTGCCTAAAGATGGTATCAATGATTATAAAGTAATTGCTGATTTAGATGATGAATATAAGAATGGTATTTTCAAAGTAGAAGCTTTCTTACGTACAACAAAAGAAGTTAATGTTACTTTTGAATTAGTAGATGCTGGTGAAAATACTGTATTTACAAAAACTGTAGTAGCTAAAGAAGGTAAAGCTTGTATTGATGAAGTAATCGCTGATGTAAATCATTGGACAGCAGAAACTCCTTATTTATACAAATTATTTATGACTGTAGAAGATGACGGTCAAATTGTAGAAGTTATTCCTCAAAATGTAGGTTTCCGCAATATTAGATTAAATGGTGAAACTTTCTTAGTAAATGGTGTAGCTATTAAATTTAAAGGTGTAAACCGTCATGATTATAGCCCACAAAATGGTCGTGTAGTATCTAGAGAAGAAATTGAAAAAGATATTATTTTAATGAAACAATTCAATATCAATGCAATTCGTACATCTCATTATCCTAATTCTTATTATCTATACGATTTATGTGATGAATATGGTATGTATTTAATCGCTGAAACAGATTTGGAATGTCATGGTTTTGAATTGACTGGCGATTATAAATGGATTACAGATGATCCTTCTTGGGAACTTGCTTATGTTTCTAGAATGACTCGCATGATTGAACGCGATAAAAACCATCCTGCTATTATCTTCTGGTCTTTAGGAAATGAATCTGCTTTTGGTTGCAATTTCCGCAAAATGACAGATGTAGCGCATGAAATGGATCCTACAAGATTAGTTCATTATGAAGGTGACTTTGATGTAGAATCTGCTGATGTTTATTCTACAATGTACACATGGATTGAAAATCCAAAGAAACCATATCTCATGAAAGATATCATTGAAAAATCTAAAAAACCACATATTCACTGCGAATATTGCCATGCAATGGGTAATGGCCCAGGAAACTTAAAAGATTATCAAGATTTAGTATATGCTCATGATAAATTACAAGGTGGTTTCGTTTGGGAATGGTTTGACCATGGTATTGAATCCTTCGCAGAAAGTGGAGAAAAATATTATCGCTATGGCGGAGATTTTGGTGATGACCCAAGCAATAAAGATTTCTGCATTGATGGCTTAATCATGCCAGATAGAACACCATCTCCAGGTTTATATGAATATAAAAAAGTTATTGAACCAATTACAACTACTGCTGTAGATATTCAAAAAGGTATCATAAACTTATTAAGTCGTTATGATTTTGCAAATTTAGATAGATTTAACCTCGTTTATAAAGTTATGGAAGATGATGTAATTCTTCAAACTGGATTTATGGCTGTTCCTTCTATTGAAGCTAGAGCAAATAAAGACATTACATTACCATATGATTTATCTGCAATTAAAGTAAAACCAGGAGCTCATTACTATGTAAATATTTCTTATCAATTAAGAGAAGATACAAGCTATGCTTCTAGCGGTCATGAACTTGCTACTGCTCAATTTGAATTACCTTTATATAAAGAAGGTATCGTGGTAAGACCAGAAGGTATTTTAAATGTTGAAAAAGAACATACTACTTTACATGTAAAAGGCGCTAACTTCTCTTTAGACTTTAACTTAGTAAATGGTAATTTAATGAATATCGTTCGTGATGGTATGCAAGTATTGAGCAAAGGTCCTCGCTTAACTTTATGGAGAGCACCTATCAGCAATGATATGGAAATCATTGATAAATTGAAAAAAGTATACTTCTTACATCTTGAACATGAAGTAGTGATGAATATTGATTATCACATGGAAGGCAATATCTTAAAAGTAGAAGTAGATACAATCAATAGTACAACTAATAGTGCATGGCACTTCAAAACAAAATATGTATATACAGTATGCCCATCTGGCGATATCTTAATTGATGTAGAAGGCACTCCTTCTGGTAGAGTTGATTTAGCACCAGATATGTTACCTAGAATTGGTGTAAGCATGCATTTAGATAAATCTATGGAACATGTACGCTATTTCGGTATGGGACCTGGCGAAAACTATGCAGACTCTAAAGAAGCAGCGCAAATGGGCTTATATGCAAATACTGTAGATGGATTATTTACAAACTATGTAATTCCTCAAGAAAATGGAAATCATATGGGTTGTAAATGGGTATCTATGACAAATGACAGAGGTATGGGTCTTTTAGCATCAACTGAAGGTGATTTTAATTTCAGTGCTTCTTGGTATGAAGATAAAGATTTAGATGATGCAAAACATACTTGTGATTTAGTAAAACGTGATTACATTGTATTTAATGTAGATTACAAACAAAATGCTTTAGGTACAAATTCTTGTGGTCAGTGGCAATTAGATAAATATCGTGCAAAATTTGAAGACTTTAAATTATCCTTTAGATTGACTCCATTTAATAATAAAGAAGTTTTGGATAAACATTTAGCTGCTGAAAGAATTTGTCTTGATAAATAATAAAATAGCCTCTAATAAAATTATAATATTATGTACCCTAATGTTTTGTTAGGGTACAATTTTTTTTATAAAAATAAAAGCACTAATAGTAAGTATAACAACTATTAGTGCTTTAGTTTTAAATGATGATGAAAAACAAAAAAAGCTCCGATAAAATCGAAGCTTTAATTTACAAAATGGTGGGCAGGGATGGATTCGAACCATCGTAGCCTACGGCGACGGATTTACAGTCCGTTCCCTTTAACCACTCGGGCA
>NZ_CFQVBI010000059.1:0-1738 GCF_986095205.1 Megamonas sp.
ACCTTTGTTACTGTTAATCTCTTCTTTATCATCTGTTTTTTGTTGTGCTGTATCTATTCAAAAACAACCTTTGTTACTGTTAATCATCATCTTGTACATTATGCTTTGCCAACAGACTACAATTCAAAAACAACCTTTGTTACTGTTAATCTTAGTGTTCTCACTAGGGGCTTTTTATTTTGGTTATTCAAAAACAACCTTTGTTACTGTTAATCAGAACCAGATTTATAGAAACACTAGGCTATAAAGTCATTCAAAAACAACCTTTGTTACTGTTAATCTTACTAAGTACGTCTTACGAATGGGGCGTAAAGAATTCAAAAACAACCTTTGTTACTGTTAATCTTTGCTCGCTTGTTGTGGATTTAGCCCCATTATCTGATTCAAAAACAACCTTTGTTACTGTTAATCACAAAAAATAAAAAAGATATTTTAAGCTCTGCGAGATTCAAAAACAACCTTTGTTACTGTTAATCAAAGGCACCCCATATGCTGTGAAGAAGGTTTGCACATTCAAAAACAACCTTTGTTACTGTTAATCATTGGAATTGCAGCTTCATCTGATTCTTCTGCAAATTCAAAAACAACCTTTGTTACTGTTAATCGTAAATTACAGCCATATTCTCAATTTATAGCAAAATTCAAAAACAACCTTTGTTACTGTTAATCTTTCCTCCTTTAAATAAACAATCATCATCTAAAAGTATTCAAAAACAACCTTTGTTACTGTTAATCAGTTACTTTATCTAGAATAGCCACAGATGTTGCAAAATTCAAAAACAACCTTTGTTACTGTTAATCACATCACAGATAACCTAACAAGTATTATTCAAACCTATTCAAAAACAACCTTTGTTACTGTTAATCACAAGATATGGTAAATAATCTTAGCAATAAAAATAAATTCAAAAACAACCTTTGTTACTGTTAATCTTGTATTATTGCTTGTGGTAATTCTTGTTGAATGACTATTCAAAAACAACCTTTGTTACTGTTAATCCCTTTGCTATTAAATGTTTTTAAATTAGTTGTATGCATTCAAAAACAACCTTTGTTACTGTTAATCGGTATCACTCCGCCCAAAACTGTAGCTGTTATGTCATTCAAAAACAACCTTTGTTACTGTTAATCTAAATTCTTCCGAACATGGGTTATTATCGTCATCAAATTCAAAAACAACCTTTGTTACTGTTAATCATAGAAGAATTACCTTTAGGGACGTTTGAAATCGAATTCAAAAACAACCTTTGTTACTGTTAATCTTATATTATGCCTAGTTGTTTTGGCCCATCAAATATTCAAAAACAACCTTTGTTACTGTTAATCAAAGAACCTGTAAAAGAAATACTAAATAAATATTTATTCAAAAACAACCTTTGTTACTGTTAATCCCCTCGTTTTTAAAGACTTTACATTTTATAATATAGTTCAAAAGCCTTGATATTTCAACATTCTAAGTAAAAATTACCAGGCATAATGTATTTATCTTTATAATGCAAGAAATTCACTATATCTCTTTTATTTATAAGGGTTTATAAACATATACTCATTTTTATGCCTGGTAAAATTTAGTTTATAAAATCAAACTTTCTCCATTTTCTATATCTTTTTTACCTAAAATATCTTCACCAAATACATTATCATTCATTAATTTGATGAATTGTCAATCCAAGTGCGACACTTCTTTTAAAAATAAATTAAATGGATTATCCCAATTTAAACATTTTCTTGGTCTACT
>NZ_CFQVBI010000060.1:0-4640 GCF_986095205.1 Megamonas sp.
AGGTTTTGTGTGGTAACTTTATTTTACACGAAAATTCATAATGAGTTTTTTATTTTTCTAGGTGTCGCACTTCATTATACAATCCGTCATTAAATGAATTTTTATATAGTCTTAATACTATGTTGATAAGTATTAAGGCTATTTTTATGTTATTTAAGGTATGATATACATAATCTCAATTATCAATTAGGAGGACTATTGTGATTACATTTGAAGAAGTAGACAAGGCTTATAAAGAAAAGCTTGTACTACATAAGATTAATTTTACAATCAACGATGGAGAATTTGTGGTGTTAATAGGTTCATCTGGTTGTGGAAAGACTACTTTATTGAAAACTATAAATAAATTGGAGACTGTGGATAGAGGTTTAATAAAGATAGACAATGTTTCAATACGTCAGCAAAATACTTTAGAGCTTCGTAGACGTATTGGGTATGTTGTTCAAGATGCAGGATTATTTCCACATATGACGATTTATGATAATATTGCAACCGTGTTAAAAATAAATAATTATGATAGCAATAATATAGAAAATCGCATTGATGAATTATTAGAAATGGTAGATTTAGAACCAGATAATTATAAATATTTATATCAATTGTCTGGAGGTCAAAAGCAGCGTGTAGGCGTAGCTAGAGCTTTTGCTACTAATCCAGATATTATTTTAATGGATGAACCATTTAGTGCTTTAGACCCTGTAACACGTAGCGATTTACAAGATGCTGTAGTAAATTTGCAAAAGCAGTTTAAGAAGACTATTGTCTTTGTAACTCATGATATGGACGAAGCTATAAAATTAGCTGATAAAATATGTATTATTCAAAAAGGTTGGATTGTACAATATGATACTCCAGAAAATATTTTGAAAAATCCTGTCAATGAATATGTACAAAATTTTGTGGGCAAAAATAGATTGTGGTCTAATCCAGAATTTATCAAAGCTAGTGATATTATGTTGAAAAATCCATGCAAAATTTCTGTAGATAGAACGATTATTCAAGCGTTGCAAGTAATGAATCATGCTCGTGTTGATAGTGTACTAGTTACGGAAGATAATAAATTTTTGGGAATTGTATGGCTAGCTGATTTACAGAATTTTGATTCATATAGTGGTTCTTTAAAAAATTTTATATCAGATGATTATCATGTAGTATATGAAAATACTTCATTAAAAGAAATTACTAATGCAGTAGATTATATTCATTTTGGAATTGTTCCAGTATTGGATTTAAAAAATGAATTAGTAGGCTATTTAACAAAAAGTAGGCTTATTATCAGTGCTTAGTCGCCAATATCAAGATAGTGTAAGACAAAAGGACGGAATTTTAGCATGAATAGTTCATTACTAGCTTTATTTTTAGATAAATATCCAGATGTATGGTTTCGTTTTATGGAGCATATGAACATGACTACAATGGCAGTATTATTATCTATAGCCATTGGGGTACCATTAGGTATTTTGATAACTGGAAATAAAACTGCGTCAAATATAGTTATTGGAATAGCAAATTTAATGCAAAGTATACCATGTATTGCTTTGTTAGCATTTTCTGTACCATTTGTAGGTATTGGAGAAAAGCCTGCTATTATCATGGTAATAATTTATGCTTTATTGCCAATTATAAAAAATACTTATACAGGTATTAGCAGTATTGATCCTAAACTTAGAGAAGCTGCAGAAGGAATAGGCTTATCTAGTTGGCAAAAATTAATTAAAGTAGAAATGCCACTTGCTATGCCTTTTATTATGGCAGGAATACGAATTAGTACGGTAGCAGCTGTGGGAACAATGACTATTGCTGCTTTTGCTGGAGCTGGCGGCTTAGGTTGGTTTATTAATATGGGGCTTATAGGTCTTAATATCAATATGGTTTTATTAGGAGCTATTCCAGCCTCAATTCTAGCTTTATTAATTGATTATATGTTAGCTGAAGCTGAAAATCTATTAGTACCAGAAGGGTTAAAACCTGTAGGACAAATAAAAAATGATAAATTAGAAAAACATACATTCCAAAAAGTAGTAGTAGCAGGACTATGTGCTTTATTGATGATAATGCCACTTGGTGTCAAGGGTTATGCTTATATAAAAGATGCTACTCAGAAAACAATTGTAGTAGGTACATCTAATTTTACAGAAGTATTTATTTTGGGATATATGTATGAAGATTTAATTGAACATTATACTGATTTTAAAGTAGAACGTCGTTTTAACTTAAATGCCGCAGATTTTTGCTTTAGCGCTTTGACAAATGGTGATATTGATACTTTTGTGGAGTATTCAGGTACAGCTTTGATGAATTTTTGTAAATTGCCAATGAATTCAAATTCAGAAGTAGTATATAATCAAGTATCAGAGACATTATTAAATAAACATAATGTAGTAACATCTAAACCATTAGGTTTTAATAATACTTATGTGTTAAGTGTTCGTCCGGATTTTGCTAAAGAACACAATCTAGAGAAAATGAGTGATTTATTAGCCATTTCTAATGATGTAATACTTGGTTGTACAGCTGAATTTTTACATCGTGAAGATTGTTTACCAGGATTAGAAGCAAAATTTGGTACAAAATTTAAAGATGTAAGAGCTTTAGATGCTACTATTCGTTATCAAGCAGTGACAAATGGAGAAGTCGATGTAATAGATGCATTTTCTACAGATGCTTTGCTGAAAAAAATGAATTTACAAGGATTACCTGATGATATGGGATTTTTTCCACCATTTTATGCAGTGTCATTTACTAGAGGAGAACTATTAGAACAACATCCAGAATTAAAAGATGTATTTTCTAAATTAGATGGTCAAATATCTGATAAAGAAATGCGAAATATGAATTATGCTGTAGATGTAGAAGGTAGAGATGCTCATGAAGTAGCACATGAATTTTTAGTACAAAAAGGGTTACTCCCTAAATAAGATAATAATAGATAAAACCTAGGGCAAAATGCTCTGGGTTTTATTTGTCTATAAGAATAGATGTTTTAGAAAAAGATAAAAATATGCAATTAAAATTATGTTTAAAGTCATTATTTGATATGAAAGTATTGGGATATATTATATTCATTGCTATATTCTATAGGATTTAATATATTTATATTGCCTTGTGATTTATATAATGGTGGTTTTGGGGAATTTCTCAGATAATGATTGATAGAAAATATAATAGAAATTGATTGGGGTAAAGGTAATCATACAGGGATTATTTATTTTTTGCTCAATTTACCATTAGTATATATTTCTTTAAAATGTTTTGGTAGAGATTTTATTATTAAAACTATTCTTGTGTAGTATGTTATAGTTTATTGTTGAGTAGTGTACCAGTACCAGAAAAATTTTTTTTGCCTGAAAATATCACTGCGAGTATTGCTGGCGGAGTTCTTTGTGGTATAGGTATTGGTATGAACTATTATTGGTGCAAAAATATAAAAGTATGAGTGTAGGCAAAATATTTAATATTATAAATGTATTTACTACTTGCATGTATATCAATTGATGTATATTCAATTTTTTGTAGTAGTAACGGCTTTTGTTATTAATAGAGTGCTTTTACAGAATATTATTATGACGATGCTAATTATTTCAAAAGAATAGTTTGAAAATTTAATTTTTAAGGTGTTTATCAAGGAGTAACTAAAATTAAGAGGATTAGGTGCATAGGGAAGTTAAAAAAAGGTTATAAAATTTTTAGTTAAAATAGGGATTTCTAATTGTTATAAAGAATATATATTAAATTATGTTTTTAAGGAGATATTCAAATGAAATTAGAAGAGTTAGTTAATAATAAATTGGATAAATTAAATCCGACAGATTTAATCGTATGGCGTTATATTTATGCACATAAAAAAGAATGTTGTTACATTTCTATTTATGATATAGCTGATAATTGTAATGTTTCACGAACAACAGTGCTTCGTTTTGCTAAGAAATTAGGTCTTGATGGTTTTAGTGATTTGAAAATGATGTTAAAAATGGAAATAAGTCAAGCAAGAGAAAAGCCATCAATGGATATTGCTCAAGCAACAGTAAATTTATGTAAACATGTAGGGGAAGAGATAGCAAAACAAGATTTCACAAGATTAAATAAATTATTACATAATGCTAAAAGAATATTTGTCTATGCTTCAGGTCATGTACAGAAAAATGTTGCTAGTGAAATTTTGCGTTTATTCGTAAATTGTAATGTTTTAGTTTATGAGATAAAAGGTCCAGATGAGTTTAAAACTGTTATAAGAAATGTAAGAAAAGATGATTTATTTATTATTATTTCTTTAAGTGGAGAGTCTAAAAATGTTGTAGAACTTGCTAAAAAACTTCATTTACAAAGAATACCGATTATTTCTTTGACACAATTAAAAAGTAATACATTAGCAACACTCAGCACAGAAAATATATATGTTACGCCTATAGATTTGCCAGCTACTGTAGATTTTGAATATAAGTCTATGTTAGGTTTTTTCTTGGCAGTAGAAATGTGGTTTGTTAGTTATAGCCAATATTGTGCAGAACAAATAGAGTAATGAACTTTAAACAGTATTTTATATTTTTAAAATACTGTTTTTATTGTATTATATTTTTAATAGTTATATAATACTTTTATGAAATATAAATCAAATAATAATATAGTATATTCTTGTAAAT
>NZ_CFQVBI010000061.1:0-2911 GCF_986095205.1 Megamonas sp.
AATTTTAATAGATTAAATGATTTATATTTTAAAAAGCTTTTGGGGGATAAAAAAAGAAAGAATTTAACACTTAGCTTTTTAAATGGGATTTTAAATAAAGATGATGAAAATTGTTTTACAGATATAACTTTTTTAGATAAGGATAATGAACCATTAACATTAGATGGTAAATTGTCTAAATTAGATATTAGAGCGGATTTGAATGATGGTACACAAGTAGATATTGAGGTACAAGTTTGTTCGTTTAAATTAATGGCTGAACGTTCATTATACTATTGGTCAAAGATGTATTCAGAGCAATTAGAAAAAGGTGCTGAATATAAGAAGTTAAAAAAGGCTATAGCTATAAATCTATTGGCATTTGATTATTTAGAAGATGAGCGAGACTGGCATAATATCTATAATCTATTAAATGTAAAATCTCATAATAAGCTCACAGCTCATATAGAGATACATTTTCTAGAATTGCCAAAATTTACCTTAAGAGATATGAGAAAAATAAGAACATCTGAAGCATGGATTGCTTATTTTTCAGGAAAATATAGTAAAGAAGAATTGGAGGAAATAGCAATGACAACTCCAGCAATTAAAGAAGCAGTAGAATTTGAAGATACATTTTTACAGGATAAAATAGAACGTAGAGCATATGAACAAAGAGAAAAAGCAATAAGAGATTATTATTCATATATGAGTGCATTTAAAGAAGAAGGATTAGAGCAGGGTTTACAAGAAGGACTACAACGAGGTTTGCAAGAAGGTTTACAGCAAGGCTTATATCAGCAAGCTATACAAACTGCTAAAAATATGCTAAAAGACAAAGTAGATATAAAGCTTATTTCTAAATATACTAGTTTAAGTATAAATGAAATAGAAGAATTGAAAGCTAAATTAGATATGTAGACAAAATTGTATATAGATATGTTGATTAAGAAAGATTTTCTTCATGATAGATAGAATAAATAATTTTATGAAGGTAATCTTTTTATGTTATAATAAATTTTGAGTTGTATAAAATTATTATAATTTTAAAGTATTTATGAGTAGATTATAGGGAGAGGATTGTTATGAAACGTATTCGCAAGGCAGTTATACCTGCTGCTGGTTTTGGTACTCGTTTTTTGCCAGCGACAAAAGCAACACCTAAAGAGATGTTACCGATTGTAGATAAGCCTACAATTCAGTACATAGTAGAAGAAGCTGTAGCTAGTGGTATTGAAGATATTTTGATTATCAGTGGTCATGCTAAACGTGCTATTGAAGACCATTTTGATAGTGCACCTACTTTAGAAGCTGAGTTAAAAGCTAAAGGTAAAACCGAATTATTAAAATTGGTACAAGAAACATCAGAAATCAATGTACATTATATCCGTCAAAAACATATGCGTGGTTTAGGTGATGCCATTTTATGTGCTAGAGCATTCATTGATAATGAACCATTTGCTGTATTATTGGGCGATGATATAGTGTATAATCCTGAAATGCCAGCTTTAAAACAATTGATGGATATGTATAATCAAACTGGTGCTACAATCTTAGGCTGTCAACAAGTGCCAAAAGAAAAAGTTTCTTCTTATGGTATTGTAGCAGGCGTACCTACAATCAATGAACAATTGATGAAGGTCAATGATATGATTGAAAAACCAAGTATTGAAGAAGCTCCAAGTCAGATGGCAGTGCTTGGTAGATATATCATCACTCCAGATGTATTTGAAGTATTACAAAATACTAAGCCTGGCAAAGGTGGAGAAATACAGTTAACAGATGCACTCAAAGTCATGGCAAAACGTGAAAATGTTTATGCTTATAATTTCACTGGCAAACGCTATGATGTAGGCGATAAATTAGGCTTTTTGAAAGCTACAGTAGAATTTGCTCTCCGTCGTGATGATTTATCTGGTGACTTTGCGGAATATCTCAAAACAATTGTAAAAGATTTATAATAAGAATTATAATAATTATAATAAAAAAGGTGATACTTTTAGTATCACCTTTTGTTTTATCTATATATTGTATTTGGGGTTAATTTTCAGGGATAGTTAAATTGTCTTTAATTTGCGATACTTCGCTGTTGATATCTAACATCACAGGACCTTCAATAGCATAGACGCGATTTAAATTATTTACAATATCTTTATGCTCAATTTGATTGTAAGTTCCTTCATTGATGATTACAATACTTTGACGAACAGTTTCATTTAATTTATAACTATAAACACGAGTTTTTTCCAAAATATTATAAACTAATGTATAATTATTTTGTGATAATTCACTTGGCGGTAAAGCATCTTGCAGTGAATTATTAAAAGCTTTTGTTTCATCGTATAATCTTTGCAATTGACTTAAAGCTTCAGTTGCAGATATGGATTGATTTTCATAATTAGAAATGATTTTGTGATAAACTGTAGCAAATCTATCTAGCTGATTGATATCTTCTTTATAATCATTGTACCATGTTATAAAATAAGGTTGTTCGTTTAAAATAGCCAAACGTTGCTCAGTGGAGATAGAATTTGAAGAAGATGGTATTACTAAAGAACTATAGACAGCTACCAAACAAAGTAAAATAATGCCACAAGGAATAATAAATATTCTCTTTGTAGGGTATTTTCTATCAGCTAAATAACTAGCAATAATGATAACAATCATAACAGCAATAGCTAGTAAAATATTCATAAAAATTTTTTCCTCCTTATAGTAATGTTCATTTTTCTTTTATTAAAAGAAAAATAAATCAAAAAGAAAATATTTTGAGATATTGATTTTATTTTTATTAGTAATATAAAGGTGATTATAAAATTTTATCTATGGTGTTGTTTGTTTACTACAAAAGAGATGAACATATATATAGATGCTATTTAGATTTACTTTTCTTTCATGAGCAAGAAAAGTAACAAAAGAACTCTACCTCCCG
>NZ_CFQVBI010000062.1:0-26479 GCF_986095205.1 Megamonas sp.
GGAAGGTTGGGGCATCAACCTTCTTTGGAGAGATATAGTAAGACCTGCTATTTTAGTAGGCAAGTATCGTTTGTATCCAAGAATTCCCTGCCTTTAGGCATGGGGAGTATGTCAATTAAAGTTCTATAATAATAAAAAAATACATAAGAAAAGAGTGATTTTTATGGATAACGGAGAAAAATATCAGGATAAATTATTAAATGATAAAGCTATATTATTTAGTGAAACAGACCCAGATTTTGCAAAGTTTTTTGCTGATTTTGCTTTTGATGATGTTATTAATCAAAATGATTTAGATGATAAAACTCGCATGATGGCTATACTTGCTACATTGATTGGTTGTCAGGGCAGAAAAGCTTTTGAAAGTATATTGCCAGATAGTTTGAAGATGAATGTTACACCTGTAGAAATAAAAGAAATAATTTATCAAGCTGTAGCTTATCTAGGAATAGGCAGAGTAGCTGATTTTTTAGAGATTGCAAATGATTGTTTTAAATCTTTAAATATCAATTTACCATTTGAAGCACAATCAACAACTACAAGACAGACTAGATTAGAAAAAGGTATACAAGCTCAAGTTGATATCTTTGGCGAAAATATGAAAGATTTTTGGAAATCCGGAGATAGTGAAACTAGACATATAAATCGTTGGCTTGCAGAAAATTGTTTCGGTGATTATTACACTCGCAAAGGTTTAGATTTAAAACAAAGAGAGATGATAACTTTTTGTTTTATCTTGGCACAAGGCGGTTGTGAAAATCAATTGACAGCACATATTCAAGGTAATTTAAATGTTGGCAATGATAAAGAATTTTTATTAAAAGTTTTAACTCAATGTTTGCCGTATATTGGTTATCCTAGAAGTTTAAATGCCCTAGCTTGTATAAAAAAAGTTTGTGATAAATAAGGAAAGAAGATTTTTTGATGAGAGATGTTTTATTATTAGTAGGCGCAGGTCAAATAGGTATGGCTATCGCTAGACGTATTGGCTTTGATAAAAAAATAATAATTGGTGATAAAAATTTAGATAATGCTAAAAAAATAGCAGATATTATGTATAATGCTGGTTTTGATGTAAATTATTTAGAAGTAGATTTAGCAGATAGAATATCTATTAAGAATTATATACAGGAAGCTCAAAAATATGGTCAAATAGGAATACTTATAAATGCAGCCGGTGTATCACCTAGTCAAGCTTCTATAGAAACTATTTTAAAAGTAGATTTATATGGAACAGCTGTGTTATTAGAAGAAGTCGGAAAAGTAATCAAACCATATGGCACAGGCGTAACGATTTCTAGTCAATCAGGTCATCGCATGGAAGCTTTAGGTAATGAAATTGATGAACAATTAGCAATTACTGATTGTGAAGATTTATTATCTTTATCTGTTTTACAAGCAGAAAATATAAAAGACAATTTACATGCTTATCAATTAGCAAAACGTTGTAATGTAAAAAGAGTTATGGCAGAAGCTGTAAAATGGGGTAAGAAAAAAGCTCGTATAAATTCAATTTCTCCGGGAATTATAGTTACTCCACTTGCTATAGATGAATTTAACGGTAAAAGAGGTGCTTTTTATAAAAATATGTTTGCCAAAGCACCAGTAGGACGACCAGGTACAGCAGATGAAGTGGCAAATGTAGCAGAATTATTGATGAGTGAAAAAGGTAGTTTTATTACAGGCGCAGATTTCTTAGTTGATGGCGGAGCTACAGCAGCATATTTTTATGGCGATTTAAATAAATAAAGATAAAAGAAAAGGAACTTAGTTTTAAGTTCCTTTTTTTATATTAATTATTATCATCAATTTTTATTAAATCACTTTTATAAGGAATTTTTCCAGATAATACATCTTGATAAAATTTATTTTTATAATCAATATATGCTAAATGCTCATTTAATTGAGATAACTTTAAAAGTAAAAATTCTTTTTGTTTAGCTAGCATTTTCATGCGTTGAGGTATAGTATTTTGTCCTTCTAAGCATAGAGCTATATATTCTTTTATCAATTTTATGCTTATACCACATTGTTTTAAACAATTTAAGTTGTTAATCCAACGAATATTATGTTCATCAAATATGCGATAGTTATTTTTATCTCGTTTAATATTGGGAACAAGACCTTCATTACAATAATATTTTAAGGTTTCATAAGATAAATTTGTAAGTTTACAAGCTTCTTTCATTGTATACATAATACTACCTCCTATAAGTATTGACCGGTAGTAACTACCGAAGAGTATGCTTTTAGTATAGCAATAAGATATAAAAAAAGAAAGAAGTTGTTATAATGAATTGGCGGAAAATATGTATATGTACATTGATGACTACAAATATATTTATTAGTAGTGCTGGAGCTATGGATAAATCAGTAACTATTGTAGACCAAGGTAGTTTTTTTGCTGGCGGCACAGTAATACAAGCAGAGGGTAATAGAGATTTTTATAAACCAACAAAACCAGAAGGGCAAACTTTACATGGTGATCATGCATATGTTTTTTATCAAAAACCTCAAAATGCACATAAATATCCATTAGTATTTTTACATGGTGCAGGTCAATCTTCTAAGACATGGGAATCTACACCAGATGGTAGAGATGGTTTTCAAAATATATTTTTAAGTAAAGGATATAGTGTTTATTTGGTAGACCAGCCTCGTAGAGGAAAAGCTGGACAATCAACCGTAGCAGGTAATATATCAGCACAGCCTAATGATCAATTGTGGTATGATAATTTTCGTTTAGGTAAATATCCTAATTTATATAAAGATGTACAATTCCCAAAAGACCAAGAAAGTTTAAATCAGTTTTTTAGACAGATGACACCAGATACAGGTGCTTATGATAAAGATGTTATCAGTGATGCAGTAGCTAAAGTATTTGATAAATCTGGTGATGGAATATTAATTACACATTCACAAGGCGGAGAACCAGGTTGGTTTACAGCAATAAAAACAGATAAAGTAAAAGCTATTGTAGCTTATGAACCAGGGAGTGGATTTGTTTTTCCAGAAGGAGAAGAGCCAGAACCAATACAAACAACAAGTCCATTTGGTGCATTAAAAGCAAATACTATTCCTTTAAAAGATTTTATGAAATTAACGAAAATACCTATTGTAATTTATTATGGTGATAATATAGCAACTGAACCTACTGATGAATGGAATAAAGATAATTGGAGAATTCGTTTACAAATGGCTAGATTATGGGCAGAAGCCATAAATCGTCATGGAGGCGATGCAGAGGTTGTTTATTTACCTGATTTAAATATAAGAGGTAATACACATTTTATGTTTGCAGATTTGAATAACAAAGATATTGCTAATTTAATGGAAGCATGGTTAAAAGAAAAGTCTTTAGATAAATAATAAAAGGAAGCGAGTTTTTATGAAAGTATTATTAGTAAATGGAAGTCCACATAAACAAGGGTGCACTTATACTGCATTAAATGAAGTAGCGAAATCTTTAAATGAAAATGATATAGATACAAAAATATTTTGGATTGGCAATAAGCCTATAGGTGGATGTATAGCTTGTAAGTCTTGTGTTACTAAAGGAAAATGTATTTTTAATGATATTGTAAATGAATTTTTAGATATAGCAATAAATTATGATGGTTTTATCTTTGGTACTCCTGTACATTGGGGAGCTATGGCAGGTAATATGGCTTCTTTTATGGATAGAGTTTTTTATGCAGATTTTTGTAGTAATAAGCAAAGTTTTTTGTTGAAACCAACAGCAGGTGTGATTTCAGCAAGAAGAGCAGGTACTACAGCTACTTTTGATCAGATTAATAAGTATTTTGCTTTAATGCAAATGCCAATAATTTCTTCTCGCTATTGGAATATTGTTCATGGTACGAATGCGCAAGAAGTACAAATGGATATAGAGGGTATGCAAGTTATGAGAATTTTAGGAAAAAATATGGCATACTTTTTAAAATGTAAAAAATTAGCTACAGAAATGGGATTGAAATTACCACAACAAGAAAAAGTAAATTTCACAAATTTTATTAGATAGAATAATTTCTTGTGAGAATAGGGGTCTTTTTATGAAAAAGATAATATTGATATTATGTAGTATATTAGTGAGCCTATCTTTAATGGGTTGTATGGATAAAAATTCTACATTTATTGAACAAGAAAATAATTCTGCAAGAGTTGATACTAATCAAAATGCATCAAAAAGCTTAGTAGTATATTTTTCACGTGCTGGTGAAAATTCTAGTGTAGGAAATATTGAAAAAGGAAATACAGAAATTATTGCTGAGATGATAGCTCAGGAAACAAATGCAGATTTATTTAAGATAGAGCCAGTGGAAGATTATCCAGTAACATATGATGAATGTGTGGCATTGGCCAAACAGGAGAAAGAAAGTAATGCTAGACCAGAAATAAAAGGTGATATAGATATAGATAAATATGATGTAATATTTGTGGGATATCCAATTTGGTGGAGCGATATGCCAATGCCTGTGTATACTTTTTTGGAAGCACATCAATATGAAGGAAAAACAATTATACCATTTTGTACGCATGAAGGCAGTGGTTTAGCTAATACTGAAAATTATTTGCGTAATGTTTGTAAAGGCGCAGAAGTTTTAAATGGTCTAGCTATAAGAGGAAGAATTGCTCAAAATGAACAGGAAAAGGCAAAAGAAGAAGTTGAAAATTGGTTAAAAGAGATAAATATTATAAAATAGGTAGAATGGGAGTATTTGTATGGAATATGTAGTCTTAAATAATGGATTAAAAATGCCTAAATTGGGATTAGGTGTATATCAAATAACAGATGAGTTTGAATGTAGAAATACTGTAGAAAGTGCGTTAGATATAGGTTATAGATTAATTGATACAGCACAGGCATATCATAATGAAAAATTTGTAGGAGATGCGATAAAACAAAGTAATATTCCACGTGAAGAATTATTTATCACAACTAAATTATGGTTAGCTGATACAGGATATAAATCAACAATAAAAGCTTTTGAAAATTCTTTGAAGAAATTAGGATTAGATTATTTAGATTTATATTTAATACATCAACCTATAGGGGATTATTATGGTTCTTGGAAAGCTATGGAAGAATTATATGAACAAGGACTGATTAAAGCTATAGGTGTGGCTAATTTTATGCCTGATAGATTGATGGATTTAATTTGTAATAATAAAATTTTGCCGGCAATAGACCAAGTAGAAGTTAATCCATTTTGCCAAAGACAAATAGATGAAATTATGATGAAAGAAAAAAATGTACAAATGCAAAGTTGGGGTCCTTTTGCTGAAGGTAGAAATAATATTTTTCAAAATGAAGTTTTACAAAAAATAGCTGATAAATATCAAAAATCTATAGCACAAATTATTTTACGTTGGTTATTACAAAGAAATATTGTATGTATACCAAAATCTGTAAGAATAGAACGCTTAAAAGAGAATTTTAATGTATTTGATTTTAAATTATCTAATGAAGATATGAATTTAATATCAACATTAGATACTAAAAAAAGTTGTTTCTTTAGTCATTATGATCCTAAGATAATAGAATGGCTTTGCTCCATGAAATAAGAAAAATAATAAATTTAGAAGTAGAAATAAAAAATATATAATATGTAAAGCAAAAGCTCTTTGATTAAAAATTAATCAAAGAGCTTTTTTGTTAGTGAATAAAAAGGATTTATAAAATTTTTAGATTTTATTTAAGGTTATTTTTGAAGAATAATTCTAATTTATCAAATGGTATTTTATCAATTTTGTCATATAAATCAATGTGTTCAGCATCATCTACAACATATAATTCTTTAGGTTCAGAGGCTTTATTAAATGCTTCTTCACTGAAAAATTTAGAATGAGCTCTATCGCCAACAATAAATAATATTGGACGAGGAGAAATTTCATCAAGATAATCAAGTAAATGATAATTCATAAAAGCAAGATTACTAGTTGTAGTAAAGCCACCTAAAGCATTGATATGATGTCCTCTCTTTAGAGCGTAAAAACGGAACCATTCAGATGTTGGTTCTGTTAAATCTTCAGGAACTTTTTCAAGTGGTTTATCTGGAAAATATGGAATGTATTCAGGATAGCCATTTTGAGCATCGATCCATCTTTGTTTAGATAATTTTTCTTTAGTAGCTTGAATAGTTTCTTTATCCATACCTAGGCGAGAAGCTACAGTCATATCATACATTGAAGCTGTAGCCACAACTTTTATACGTGTATCCATCTGTGTTGCAGATAAAGCAAAACCACCAGAACCACAAATGCCGATAGCTCCAATTTGCTCACGATTTACAAATGGTAAAAGTCCTAAATAGTCTACACCTGCACTGAAGTTTTCCGTAAAAATATCAGGGGAAGAGACATGACGAGGATATCCTTCGGATTCACCCATAAAGCAAGGATCAAATGTTAAAACGATAAATCCACGTTTTGCAAGTTCGTTAGCATAAATACAAGGCCCTTGTTCTTTAACACCACCATAGGGAGCACCTACGATTAAAGCTGGATATTGTTTGTTTTTATCTAAATCTTTTAGATGATATAAATCTCCAGCTAGAGTAAAACCATAGCGATTTTTATAAAAGACAGAAGTACGCTCAATATTATCGCTTAATGGGGCAATATAATGTTTAGACATAATGAGACCTCCATTACAAATTATTTATATTTTAATTATAAAACTTGGAGTTTACTTCAAGTCAATGCAAAAAAAGAAGAACTGTATCTTTGAAAATACAGTTCTTATTATTAATTACTTTATCAAATGTTTTTATAGAGCTTTATGGTCTTGCTCAGCGATTTTTTCTTTAGCTACAGAAAGCATTAATTTTATACGATTTAACTGATTTACTTCACTGATACCAGCATCACAGTCAATAGCTACGATATTTACACCATCATGTGTACGCATGAGTTCACGTATCATACCTTTTCCTGTGATATGGTTTGGCAAGCAACCAAATGGTTGTAAACAAATGATATTATCTACACCTTCTTGGATTAATTTTGCCATTTCACCAGTTAAGAACCAACCTTCACCAGCCATATTACCTAAAGAAACATGAGGTTTAGTTAAATTAGCTATTTCTTTAATTGTATATGGAGCGGTGAAACGCTTGCTAGCACGAAGTGCTTTACGCATAGGTTTGCGGAAAAATTCAAGTACTTTGATGAAGATTTCGGATTTAGCTTTATCTATCCATTTACCATCGAGCATTTTATATTTTACGATATCATCATATGCCATGTACATGAAGAAATCCATTAAATCAGGTGTTACAACTTCAGCACCTTCATCAAAGAGAATTTTTTCTACATGATTATTAGCTGTTGGGTGATATTTAACAAGAATTTCGCCAACGATACCTACTTTTGGTTTTATCACATCTTCATTGAGAGCAATTTCATCAAATTCTTTTACAGCTTTTTTGATATTATTGCTGAATTTAATATAATTGCCATTAGTGATTTCGTCCATGAAGATTTTACGCCATTTATTATATAAGACATCAACAGAGCCAGCTACTTTTTCATAAGGTCTTGTTCTATTGGATAAGCGAATTAATAAGTCAGCGTAAATAGTAGCTTTGACAACATCAAGCCAGATTTCTGTTTTTAATTTGAAATCATCTGTTTCACGACCAACACAAGCAAATACAGGAACTTGGCTTAAGCCGGCATTTTCTAAAGCTTTACGCATTAAATTTAAATAGTTTGTAGCACGGCAAGCACCACATGTTTGGAAAAGCATGATGGAAGTATTATTCACATCATATTCGCCTGATTTTAATGCTTTTAATAATTGACCGATGACTACGATTGCAGGATAGCACATATCATTATTGACATAGCGTAGACCTAAATCAATATCTTCTTGTGTAGGCATTGGCGGAATGACGATTTTCATACCAGATTTTTTACAAGCATGTTGAATGAAATCAAAATGTTTAGGGGACATTTGCGGTGCCAAGATAGTATGTTCTTCTTGACATTCTTTGCTGAAATAAGCACGTTGTTTTGGCGGTTCAATTTCGTCAATTTGGGCAAAGCCATATTTCCATGCAGCCATGAGGGAACGAATACGTATACGAGCTGCACCAAGGTTACTTACTTCATCTAATTTTATCATGGTATAGATATCGCCATGTTGTTCTAAGATTTCACGTACTTGACCAGTAGTGATAGCATCAAGACCACAACCAAAGGAACTGAATTGAATTAAAGTCATTTCTTTATGGCGAGCTACATAACTAGCAGCATGATACAATCTAGCATGATAGCTCCATTGGTTTACGATATCTAAGCTATCTTCTGGGCAATCTAAATGATAAAGAGCATCTTCAGATAAAATTGCAATGCCGTAAGATTGAATCATTTCAGGAATACCATGATTGATTTCAGGGTCAACATGGTATGGTCTACCAGCTAAAACGACAATTGGCATTTTTTTATCAGTAGCTTCTTTGATGATGTTTTCACCATAGTTGCGAATGTCTTCTTTATATTTATCTAATTCTTGATAACTTTTTTCTACAGCTTCGATTAAGTCTTTTTTAGGAATATTTAAAGAAGATAACTCTTCTTGTAAACGTTTAATCAGAGCTTTTTTATTATTTATTGGTAAGAATGGTTGAAGGAAGTTTATATTTTTCTGGCGGAGAATATCCATATTAGCGCGGATATTTTCAGCATAAGAAGCGACAATAGGACAGTTATAATTGTTATCGGAGGCGTGAAGAGGGTCTTTCATATTATAAGGAATACATGGATAAAAGATAGTAGTTATACCTTTTTCAATTAAATCCATGATATGACCATGTACTAATTTTCCTGGATAACATAAAGAGTCAGAAGGAATAGTAGACATACCTTTACAATATAACTGAGCTGAAGATTTGCCAGATAATACTACTTCATAACCTAATAAAGTGAAGAAAGTAAACCAGAATGGAAAATCTTCATACATATTGAGTACACGTGGAATACCTATGCGTCCTTTTGGCGCATTGAGAAGTGGTTTATAGTATTCAAATAAACGATGATATTTATATTTATAAATATTAGGTGCTTTATCTTCTTTAGCCACTTGTTTGCCAATGCCTTTTTCACAGCGATTTCCTGTAGAATAGCGATTGCCATCAGGGAAAATTTGTGTTGTGATTAGACAGTTATTACCACAGCCATGACAGCGGTAAGTTTTTGTTTCCATATGGAAATCTTTTAATTCTTCTTTGGTTAAAATAGAAGATTTTTCTTGTTGACGTTCTATAGCTAAAAGTGCAATACCATAAGCACCCATTAAACCAGAGATATCTGGACGGATTACATTTTTATTTAACAATAATTCCATAGAACGAAGTACAGCATCATTATAGAATGTACCACCTTGAACTACGATATTATCGCCAAGTTCAGATACATCTTTGACTTGGATTACTTTAAATAAAGCATTTTTGATAACGGAAAGAGCTATACCAGCAGAAATATCATTTACAGAAGCTCCTTCTTTTTGGGCTTGTTTTACACGAGAATTCATGAAAACAGTACAACGAGTACCTAAATCTACTGGATTTTTAGCAGTTAAGCCTTTATTAGCAAAATCGCTGACTTCCATATTTAAGCCTTGAGCGAAGTTTTGAATGAAAGAACCACAGCCAGCAGAGCAAGCTTCATTTAAAATGATTTGTCCGATATTGCCTTTATTTACATAGAAGCATTTCATATCTTGTCCACCGATATCTAGAACGCAAGATACATCAGGACAAAATTCACGAGCTGCACGTAAATGAGCAAAAGTTTCTACTTCACCAAAATCTGCATGAAGAGCAGCTTTGACGATATGTTCTCCATAGCCAGTCGTACCAACTGTAGCAATATAAGCATTAGGAGGAAGAATTTCATATAGAGCTTTTACCTTGTCTAATGCTGTTTTTAGAGGTGAGCCATGATTGCTACCATAAGAAGAATAGAGAATTTCGTGGTCTTTACCAATAGCGACTAATTTTGTAGTAGTAGAACCAGCATCAATACCTATGTATAGTGGTCCTTGGTAATCTGATAATGAAGCTTTTTTTACAACATCTTTATTATGACGTTGTTTAAATTCATTATATTCTTGTTCATTTTTAAATAATGTAAAGGCTACAGATTCAGTTTCTGTGGATGATTTACTGCAATTATCTAAGCGTTGCATTAATTCATCATATGTCATTTCGATTGCATTATCGCTTAATGCGCAACCCATAGCAACAAAGTAACAACCATCATCAACATTGACAATATGTTCATCAGTTAATTTTAAAGTTTTAATGAAACGCTCTTTTAATTGAGTTAAGAAATATAAAGGTCCACCTAAAAAGGCTACATTACCTTTAAGAGGACGACCTTGTGCTAGGTTACCGATAGTTTGATTAACTACAGCTTGTAAGATAGAAAGAGCAATATCGGCTTTAGAAACACCATCATTTAATAATGCTTGAACATCTGTTTTAGCAAAAACACCACAACGAGAGGCAATAGTATAAATTTGTGTGCCTTTTTGAGCTAATTCATTTAAGCCCATAGCATCAGTATTTAAAAGTGAAGCCATATGGTCAATAAATGAACCTGTACCACCTGCACAAACACCATTCATACGTTGTTCTGGTGCAGAGCCAAAATAAGTGATTTTAGCATCTTCACCGCCTAATTCTACAGCTACATCAGTTTGCGGTATCCAATTTTTAACAGCTTTAGAGCAAGCAATTACTTCTTGAACGAAAGGCATGTTTAAATTGTTAGCCATACCCATACCAGCAGAGCCAGTTATTGCACAGGTAAATTTATGATTTTTTAATGTATCTGATAATAAAATCATATTATCGTGCATGGATTTATAGATTTCTGATAAATGACGCATGTATTTCTTATAAACTACTTGATTATCTTTGTCTAAGACAACTAATTTTATAGTAGTAGAACCGATATCAATACCAAGTTTATATGAAAAATTCAAGATAACACCACCTATAAAATATATATTTATTAATACTTTAGAAATTAGAAATATAAGCTTTAAATAGTTATTATTGTGCATATGTATTATATCATAGAATAAAAAAATTACCAAAATGAATAGTATTCACTTTTGAGGATTTTTTTATTGATTTTAGAAAAAAAGAATGAATTTTTTAGTTGAAATTGAATAGAAAAGTAAAATTAAATAGAAATAAGTGCTGAAAATGAAGATTTTATTTTTAAAATGAAATTATAAAATAAATTTTACTATATTTATAATAAGGAAGTTTTTTGCTGAAAAATAATGGGGTTTAATCTGGAAAAATAAAAACGATAACTTTTTTAAATTTTTTTCAAAAAAAGTGTTGACAAAATGGTTTTAAAATAATATACTATAGAAGCTGGCTCGTGAGACAGCAACTCACAGAGAAAAACAGCAATAAAGGTTAAGATGGCCCGGTAGTTTAGTTGGTTAGAATGCCGCCCTGTCACGGCGGAGGTCAGGGGTTCAAGTCCCCTTCGGGTCGCCATTTGCCTCGGTAGCTCAGTCGGTAGAGCAGGGGACTGAAAATCCCCGTGTCAGTGGTTCGATTCCGCTCTGAGGCACCATTTCAATAACATGCTGGTGTAGCTCAATTGGCAGAGCAGCTGACTTGTAATCAGCAGGTTGGGGGTTCGATTCCTCTCGCCAGCTCCATGAAATGCGGGTGTAGCTCAATGGTAGAGCCCTAGCCTTCCAAGCTAGTTACGTGGGTTCGATTCCCATCACCCGCTCCATCAAAAAAGTTTGAAAAACTTTAAAAAAGTTCTTGACAAGAACAAAACGATATGGTAACATATTAAATGTTCTCGACGAGAACAAAGAAGTGAATAATGCCGGGGTGGCGGAACTGGCAGACGCACGGGACTTAAAATCCCGCGGTTAGTGATAACCGTACCGGTTCGATTCCGGTCCTCGGCACCAATCACCATCATTTGTTATTTTTGCCCTTTGCGGTCGTGGCGAAATGGCAGACGCGCTAGCTTCAGGCGCTAGTGGGGGGATACCTCATGGTGGTTCAAATCCACTCGGCCGCACCATTAAAGAGTATATGCGGTTGTGGCGGAATTGGCAGACGCGCTACTTTGAGGGGGTAGTGATCAATGGTCGTATGGGTTCAAGTCCCATCAACCGCACCATTAATTTAAAGAATGAACTGATACCAATGTGATATCAGCTTTTTTTATGTCTGTAGAAAAATTAAATATGGCGCGTTGGTCAAGTGGTTAAGACACCGCCCTTTCACGGCGGTTTCATGGGTTCGAATCCCATACGCGTCACCATGGTTATTCAACTCTTAATAAAGAGTTTTTATATAGATTTAAGAATGCTTTTTAAAGTCCAGATTAAAAATCTAGATTTTAAAAAGCATTTTTTTATTGTTAAAAACAAACTTAAAATTTTTTTATCAAACTTATTAGATTTTATCTAATTGACAATAGTTATAGACAGGTATAGTATAAGTGTAAAGTTAACTAATCAAATATTTATATATTAGTAACTTAAAAATAATACTATTTGTGAAATTTTAAACTACTAATTTATATTAGTAGTTTATAGTTTTTTATGAAGGATATTGAGAGGTGCTATTATGTTTGATAAATTAGAAGAAAAGGCTATGGTTCATTTTTTTAATAAATTTGATAAAAATCCATTTCTTTTAAAATTTAAAGATAATCAATATTTAGTAGGTAAAGGTGAACCAACTTTTGTAGTGGACTTTAAAAAGACAATACCTATAATAGATTTACTTAATAGTACGTCTATCGCTTTAGGTGAAGCTTATATGAATGGAGATTTAACCATTGAAGGAAATTTATATGATGCTTTAATTCATTTTTTAGGTCAAATGGATAAATTTTCTTTAAATGAAACTTTGCTAGATAAAATAATTCATCCATCTAATTCTAAAGAAAGTCAAGAAAAGCAAGTTCAATCTCATTATGATATAGGTAATGATTTTTATAAATTATGGTTAGACGAAACAATGAGTTATTCTTGTGCTTATTTTAAAAATGAAGATGATACTTTATATCAAGCACAAGTGAATAAAGTGGATTATATTTTATCGAAATTATATTTAAAAGAAGGCATGAGCCTATTAGATATTGGCTGTGGTTGGGGCTTTTTACTCATCGAAGCTGCTAAAAAATATAAGGTAAAAGGTACGGGTATTACTTTAAGTCGTGAACAATATAAAGAATTTAAATCGCGTATACAAAAAGAACATTTAGAAGATTATTTAACAGTTGAATTGATGGATTATCGAGATTTACCAAAATGGGGAAAAACTTTTGATAGGGTTGTTAGTGTAGGTATGCTAGAACATGTTGGCAGGGAAAATTATCAGCTATTCAATGATTGTGTAAATGCAGTATTAAAAGATAAAGGTTTGTATTTATTGCATTTCATCAGTCAATTAAAAGAGATGGAAACTGATAGTTGGATGAAAAAATACATTTTCCCAGGTGGAGTCATACCAAGTCTTAGAGAAATTGTTTCTAGTATGGGAAATGATGATTTCCATATTCTCGATATTGAAAATTTGCGTCGCCATTATGAAAAAACTTTACTTTGTTGGGCAGATAATTTTCATAATCATTTAGATAAAATCAGTGGAATGTTTGATGAAAAATTTATTCGCATGTGGGATTTATATTTAAATGCCTGTGCAGCAAATTTCCATGTAGGTGGTATAGATTTACATCAAATTTTAGTTACTAAAGGCGTAAATAATGAATTACCATTAACAAGATGGTATTGATATATTAATATAATAAAAAAGAAGCTCTATAAGTTATTTGTAGTATTTAACTTATAGAGCTTTTATTTATTCTTTATGCATTTTGATTATTACAAATGAACTCTTTTAGAAATTCATAAGTTTTTTGAGGGCTTGGTGGGCAACCTCTAACATAATTTTCAAATTTGCTAGTGCAACGACCTATGCCAATGCCATTTTCGCTAAATTCTCGCCAACCTTGACCAATGAATAATTTTGTAGGTAATTTATCAAGTAAATTATCTTTATCTAATAAGGAGAGTGCTTGCAGTAAATTTTGATAACATTGCTCACAAGGGCTAGAAGTATTGATATGAGAGGCTAATTTTGAATTATTATCACAAGTAACAGTATTATCTATTAAATTAATGATATTAGCTTTATTGATGTCAGCACAGCCGATATTTAATTTAGAAGCTAGTTCAATATATTCGATATCAAATGGTTTATAGCCTAGATTTTGAGCATAATAAGCATCGGCTAATAAATTATCTATAGTAGCATACATATGCTTATCTGCTTGGATATCAGATAAACTATCTATTTCTACTAATGTGAAGTTAGCTTTAATTAAATAATTCAAAAAGCAGATTGCTTTATAAAAATTGTCTGTAGTGAATAAAGAGCGATTTTGGGTGTGCAAGATATTTTGCATAGCCTGCAATGCATTGTGCAGTATAGTTTTTTCATTTGGTGAAGAAGTAACTAAATTAATAAAAAAGTCGGCATTGATGACTTTATCTATTAATTTATATTCGATACCACCAATGGTTTTTGTAGTGTAATCTTTATCCTTAAGACCATATACAGGAATGTTTAATTTATCTACAATTTTATCGTATTTACAAGTTATTAATAATTGTTCTAAATCATCATCAATTAAAGAACCTAATACAAGATTGATATTAGTAAAATTATTGTCTTGTAGGTATTTGATTATTGTAGTTAAGATTACTGGAGAAGTAGAGTATAGTGTATTATTGATATATTTTATATCAGGTTTAATAATAATTGTACTGTTTTTATTAGGGATAAATTCTTCTAATTTAGAATTAGATAATAAGTTAAAAGTGATTTCATAGAGATTTGCACCATGTGTTTGTAAAATATCTGTTGAGTTCATAGAATTCCTTTCTTAAATGATTATATAATTTGTTAACCTAAAATTTTTAAAAGTTGACATTATATAAATATAATGGTTTAATTATATTTATATAAAAGATTTAAGGTGATAACAAATGAATTGTGTAAATGATTTAAAAGAAAAAATACTAAATGGTTATAAAATTAATAAACAGGAAGCTTTAGATTTAGTGAAAGCTCCATTAGATGAATTATCTACAGCCGCTGATGAAATAAGGAAATATTTCTGTGGTAATGATTTTGATATTTGCACTATTATTAATGGAAAATCTGGTAGATGTTCCGAGGATTGTAAATATTGTGCACAGTCAGCTCATTATACTACAAAAATAGAAACTTATCCATTATTAAATACGAAGCCTATTTTAGAAGAAGCACAGTATAATTATAGCAAAGGTGTAGCACGTTATGCAGTAGTAACTTCAGGCAAGAGATTAAGTGATGAAGAAATAGATAAATTGGCAAATTCTTTAGATGAAGTACATAAAAAATGCAAAATAAAATTATGTGTTTCTGGTGGTTTATTAAATGAAGCTCAATTTAAAAAATTAAATGATGTGGGCGTAGAAAGAATTCATAACAATTTAGAAACCTCAAGAAATCATTTTGATAAAGTTTGTACTACGCACACTTTTGAAGATAAAGTAGAAGCAATAAAGGCAGCGCAAAGAGCAGGTATGAGTGTTTGTAGTGGTGGTATCATGGGAATAGGTGAAACCATGGAAGATAGAATAGATATGGCTTTAGAAATACGAGATTTAAATGTGAATTCTGTGCCTATAAATCGTCTAAATCCTATACCAGGAACACCATATGAGCATAATAAGCCACTTACTGATGAAGATATGCAAAGAATTGTAGCTATTTATCGTTTTATTTTACCGGATTTATTTATTCGTCTAGCTGGTGGTAGAGGATTATTTACAGATAAAGGTAAAGCTTGTTTGCAGTCAGGAGCCAATGCTGTTATTTCTGGTGATATGCTCACAACAAGTGGCATTTCTATTGATACAGATATGAAGATGATACAAGAATTAGGTTTTAAAATAGTATAATTATTTTAAAAATATATAGGGCAATTAAATTTGCCCTATATATAAAAAATATTATACAATAAAAATTTTTTATGTTATAATATTAACCGGACTAAATTGTATAAATAATCTATTATTTCAGAATAGGTATTTAGTATGATGTATACAAAATGAAAGGAGTTTTTGTATGGAAATTTTAGGATTTATAGTTCTTATTGCCTGTCTTGTTATTGGTGTTCGTTTTGGCGGCTTAGGATTAGCTGCTGTATCCGGTATTGGTTTGACCTTCTTTGTATTTGTTGTTGGTTTAGTACCAGGAAAACCACCAATTGATGTAATGCTCACAATTATGGCGGTAGTTACTTGTTCGGGATTTTTGCAAGCATCAAAAGGGCTTGATGTAATGCTCAAATACGCTGAAAAATTATTGCGTAAAAACCCAAAACAAATAACTGTACTTGCTCCAATTACTACATGGTTTTTAACTGTTCTCTGCGGTACTGGTCATGTAGTATATACTATGTTCCCAATTATTTATGATATTGCTATCAAACAAAATATCAGACCAGAAAGACCAATGGCAGCAGCATCTGTTGCTTCTCAGATGGGGATTTGTGCTTCTCCTGCTTCAGTAGCTGTAGTATCTATGGTGGCAATGCTTGCAGGGACAACTCATCCATTAGGTGTGGTACAAATTTTAATGGTTTCTATTCCAGCTACGTTCTGCGGTGTTTTAGTAACAGGCTTATGGAGCTTAAAAAGAGGTAAAGATTTAGCAAAAGATGAAATTTTCCAGGCTAAATTAAGAGATCCAGAACAAAGAGCTTATATCTATGAAGAACAAGCTCAAAATAATGCTGAAGTAAAATTACCAGCTAGTGCTTATAAAGCTACATTTATCTTTTTATTAGGTATCGTTGTAATCGCTTTATTTGGTAGTTTCCCAAAAGAATTGTTACCACTTGTACCAAATGCTAAAGGTGCATGGGTACCACTTTCTATGACACCAACAATTCAGCTTTGTATGTTGGTTATTGCAGCACTTATTTTACTTATTTGCAAAGTTAAAGTTAGTGATGTAACAAATGGTTCTGTTTTTAAATCAGGTATGGTAGCTATTGTTTCTGTATATGGTGTAGCATGGATGGCAGAAACTTATTTCGGTGCATATTTACCAAAATTCAAAGAAACATTGGGACAGATTGTTTTAGATTATCCTTGGACTTATGCAATTGTTTTATTCTTAATATCTAAATTGGTAAATTCTCAGGCAGCAGCATTAGCTATTGTAGTGCCTATGGCATTAAGTGTAGGTGTTGACCCACTTATTATCATTTCATTTATTTCTGCTTGCTATGGCTATTTCTTCTTACCAACTTATCCATCAGATTTGGCTTGCATTGGTTTTGACCGTTCTGGAACAACAAGAATTGGTAGATTTGTAATCAATCATAGCTTTATCATTCCAGGTTTTATTGGTATCACAGTTGGTTGTTGTGTAGGTTATGTAATAACACATCTTTTATATTGATAATTTAATTAATGAAATAAAAAATCCTAGAGTTTATGCTCTAGGATTTTTTGATTATAAATTTTATTGACTATAATTTTAAATAATATTAATATATAAGCTATATTTTGATAAATATAAATAAAGATTGGAGGGTTTTATGTGACCAATTTAATAAAAATATTACAAGAACAAAAAGATTTTTCTGAAACAGAAATAATGATTGCAACATATTTATTAGCAAATTTTAGGAAATTAGCTGGAATGTCAACTAGACAATTGGGTAAAAATACGTATACAAATTCAGCTGCTATTGTGCGTTTTAGTCAAAAATTAGGTTTTAGTGGATATACAGAATTTAGAGTTCAATTTTTAGCTGAAATGATGCAATATATCAATCATCCAAAAGGTGAAGAACTTGTTGTATCAACTAAAGATAGTATACATTCATTAATTGATAAAGTAACAGCTATTGAAATTGATACATTAAAAGAAACAAGGAATATGCTTAATCCAGAAGATTTTTTAAAAGTTCTAAATCTTTTTATAAAATCTAAACATATTGATTTTTATGCTATGGATAATAATTTAGATATAGCAAGAATTGCTTCAGCTGGTTTTATCATGGCTAATAAATGCTCAAGTATACATTCTCCAATGACTATGCAATATTTACAGGCAACTAGTGCTTCAAAAGATCACTTGGGATTTATCATAAGTCGTACAGGGAATAATCGTATGTTATTAGATATTGCTCGTTTATTAAAACTACGAGGAATTTCCTTTATTTTGATTACAGCATCACCTAATTCAGAAATAGCTAGTTTAGCAGATGTAGTTTTTTCTGTAGCAAGTGTGAAGCAAATGGAAGAATTAGGACCTAGAGTTTTTCTTTTAGGTGCAAAATATGTTACAGACATAATGTTTACCATGCTTATGACGCGTTTAGATTATCATGAATCTCAACAAAAAGAACAATGGTTAAATAAACATTTTCGTTATTAAGATGAAAATAAAAACTGCTTATTTTGATGTAGATAACATTTAAAATAAGCAGTTTTTTTATTGTTATTTTGATTATTTTCAAACAATTCGTATCATTGCTACAAGTGAAAAAAGGTTTTTTTATATGATATTGTATCATTGTTTCGTATTAGCCAATATCTATTGAAACAGTATTTTGTTAATGATATATTAAAATCGCCTTAAGGAAAATTTAAAAAATTATGTATAAGAAAAGGAGAGAATTCTAAATGGATAAACAAAAACTTTTTGATAGCTTTATCGAAGTTATGAGCAAGTTTGCACAAATACGTGCTGTAGTAGCATTACGTGATGGTTTTATTATGACTACACCATTTACTATTTGTGGTTCAGTATTTTTGTTGATTGCAAACTTACCAATTCCTGGATATGGAGAATTTATGGCATCCATATTTGGTAATGATTGGACAGCACCATTTAATGCTGTAGCGGGTGGTACATTTAATGTATTAGCTTTAATTGTTGTAGTCGCAATTACATACAAATT
The DNA here is from genome assembly GCF_986095205.1 of Megamonas sp. Lineage (NCBI taxonomy): Bacteria > Bacillati > Bacillota > Negativicutes > Selenomonadales > Selenomonadaceae > Megamonas > Megamonas sp. Next base: position 19,036 of record NZ_CFQVBI010000062.1, read on the forward strand.
TGTAGGCAATGAAGGTTGCGATGCTAGTATGGCATCTATATTAGCTTTATCAACATTGTTAATATTAATGCCACCATCATTAGTAACTGAAAATGGTCAATTAGTAGGAGATATTATACCAAAAGCTTGGGTTGGTAGTAATGGTGTTATAACAGCAATTATTATAGCTTTTTTTGTATCATATGTTTTCTGTTATTGTGAAAAAAATAATGTTGGTATAAAAATGCCAGATTCTGTACCACAAGGTGTAGCAAGAGCTTTTACTGCGTTAGTACCTGGTATGATATTTTTTACAGTAGCTTCTGTTTTATACGGACTTTGTCATTATCTTGGAGCTATTACATTACCAGAATTAATCTTTAAAATTATTCAGACACCATTGCAAGGACTTTCTGATACATTGGCTGGTGGCTCAGTGATTGTTGCTTTACAGGGCATTTTGTTTTGGGCTGGTGTTCATGGACCAAATGTTGTCGGTGGTGTAGTAAGTCCATTATTGATAGCAAATTCTTTAGATAATCAGCATCTTATAGATATAGGTATGTCTCTTATAAATAATCCAGAAGCTAAAATTATAACTGCTCAAGTCAATGATGTATTTGTAAAAAGTGGCGGTTGTGGTTTGACATTAGGACTTTTATTATCAGGTATATTTACTGTTAAATCTCAACAAATGAAATCTTTGTTGAAAATGGCATTTGTGCCAGGTTTATTTAATATAAATGAACCTCTTATTTTTGGTTTGCCAATTGTATTTAATCCATATTTACTCGTTCCATTTGTGTTAGTACCTTTAATAGCATTATTTGTAACATATTTTTCAATCAGTATGGGCTTTATGTCTCCTTTTAGTGCCGTTCAAGTACCATGGACAACACCTCCAATAATTGCAGGATTTTTACTTAATGGTTGGCAAGGTGCTGTTGTACAGATAATAAACTTAGCTATTTCTACAGCAATATATTTTCCATTTGTACGAGCACAAGATAAAGCATTATTAAAAGAAGAACAAGGTGAAAAAGAAGAATAATTATTAAATTATTTTTTGAGAGATTGTATATTAGAGAGAATTAATTTTGGGGGCGAATGTATTGATGCTATTAAAGAAAAATAAAGCGTTAGCTATTTCTATGGGAATATTTTTAGGATTAACAGGTACATCTTTTGCGCAATCAACATCTGATGCAGATAAAGTTTCTTCAGAAAATAAAGTTAGTGTTACTGATAATGAAAATATAAATGCAAATGTAAATAGTTTTAGTGATGTTCCTAAAGGTCATTGGGCTTATGAAGCACTTGATTATTTAGCTCAACATGGTGTCATTGAAGGTTATAAAGATGGAACATTTCAGGGAAATCGAACAATGACACGTTATGAAATGGCAAGTATAGTGGCTAATGCTATGAAATCAGATAAAGGAGATATAGGAGATAAAGCTGTATTAAATCAATTAAAAGAAGAATTTAGCGAAGATTTGAAGCAAATGCAATCACAAATTGATAAAAATACATCCGATATTTCCAAATTAAAAGAAGACACAGAACGTTTTAAAATTAGTGGTTTTGGTAGAGTATCTTGGGATAATGACAATATCAAAGGTTATAATGACCAAAATGATAATAATCGTTTTTATCTTGATTTAAAAGGTAAATTTAAAGTTAATGATGATTGGAATTTTAATTTTGAAAGCGAAACAAATCAACGTTATGCTCGATATGTAACATCCGCTGGTGATGTAAAATATCATGAAGGTCATGGTGATGAGGACGGTGTAATTCAGCGTATTTGGGCAGAAGGTAATATTGATAAATTGCATGTTGATGTAGGTCGTAGATGGCGCGGTTTAGGTTTTCAAAATGTATTATTGGGTAATGAAACAGACGGTATCGTGCTTGATTATCCTTTAGATAATAACGGTTTAAAAGCATTAGCATTTTATCAAAAACCAACTGATGCAGGTTATGATTTTGCTATGTACGGATTAGGCGTACAAGGTCCTGTTTCTGATAATTTACAAATTAATTTAGCATATGCCCAACTAGATATTGATAAAAATGAATCTCCAGGATATGACCCATATAATGGAAATGTTCCGTTAGTAAATACTTTTGGTTCACATGGATTGGTATTGAGTGCAATGTGGAATCCGATGAAAAATATCACACTTATTGGTGATTATGTGCTTACAAATGCTGAAAAAGAACGTGTAGCTGAATGGGCTTCAGATGGAACGCAACATATTTTTGATATTGATGAAAATACAAGTAAATCTATTCGTTTGAATTATCGTTGGACTAACTTAAATGATCCAGGTTCTTTCCAACTTTATACACGTTGGTTTGACTATGGTCGTCATGGAAATATTATGGGTGATGAAGAATGGGGCTTATTGAAACCAGGCTCTAAAGGATGGGTATTTGGTTTTAAATATGTACCAGCCAAAAATATAGAATGGGAAACAATGTATGAAATTGCTGATATGTATAGTGGTATTTATGGAGAAAAAGATCAGCAATATAAACGTGATTTCATTCGTACACAAGTAGATTTCTATTTTTGATAAATAATATTTTAAATATAATTTTATAAGTAAAAGGAGTAATTTATTATGAAAAAGATTGTTTTATTATGTGCATCTGGTATGTCTACAAGTATGTTAGTAAAAAAAATGCAGGAAGCAGCAAAAGCTGAAAATTATGATTGTGAAATAGCTGCCTATTCAGCAGCAGAAGCAGTGGAAAAAGCTTCAGATGCTGATGTAGTATTACTTGGTCCACAAATTCGTTTTTCTAAAGACAAAATTGCAAAAGAATTACCAGGTGTACCTGTTGATGCTATTGAAATGCGTATGTATGGTCGTATGGATGGTAAAGGTGCTTTAGCATTTGCTAAAAGTTTAATGAAAGACTAAGGGAGAGTAAGTAATGGAAGGTTTAGAATTAATAGCATTCGAGATTATTTCTTCTGTGGGAACAGCACGTAGTTGTTATATAGAAGCAATTAGTGAAGCTAAAAAAGGTAATTATGAAAAAGCAGAAGAATTAATTGCCGAAGGTGAAAAAGTATTTATTGAAGGTCATGATAAACACAATGAATTATTGCAAAAAGAAGCATCTGGTGATAATGTAGTCAATTTATTGATTTTACATGCAGAAGACCAATTGATGAGTGCAGAAGGTTTTAAAATTATCGCACAAGAATTTATAGATGTTTATCGTAAAATAAACGTAAAATAAGGAGAATAAAAATGGGATTTCCAAAAGGTTTTTTATGGGGTGGCGCAGTAGCTGCCCACCAACTTGAAGGCGGTTGGCAAGAAGGCGGAAAAGGAATTAGCGTAGCTGATGTAATGACTTTGGGTGGACCAAATAAACCTAGAGAAATTACAGATGGTATTGTTCCAGGAAAGATTTATCCAAATCATGAAGCTATAGATTTTTATCATCATTATGAAGAAGATATCGCATTGCTTGCTAAAATGGGATTTAAATGTTTTCGTACAAGTATTGCATGGACACGTATCTTTCCTAATGGTGATGAAGTTGAAGCAAACGAAGCTGGTTTAAAATTTTATGATGATCTTTTTGATACACTTCATCGTTATGGAATGGAACCAATTGTTACTTTATCTCATTTTGAAATGCCATATAATTTAGTAACTAAATATGGCGGATGGCGTAATCGTAAATTAGTAGATTTCTTTGTACGTTTTGCAGTTACTGTTTTTAAACGTTATAAAGATAAAGTTAAATATTGGATGACATTTAATGAAATTAATAATCAAAGAGATGTAAATACTGAATTTACAGCATTTACAAATTCAGGTGTACTTTATAAAGATGGTGAAAATAGATATGAGGTTTTATATCAAGTAGCTCATCATGAATTTGTGGCATCTGCATTAGCTGTTATTGAAGGTCATAAAATTAATCCAGATTTTCAAATTGGTTGTATGTTAGCAATGTCTCCAGTATATCCAGCAACTTGTAAACCAATGGACCAAATGGCAGCATTGAAAGAGATGGATCGTACATTTGTTTTCTCAGATGTACAATGCAGAGGACATTATCCAATGTATATATTAAAAGAATGGGAAAATAAAGGTTATAATATTAAAATTGAAAATGGCGATTTTGATATTTTAGAACGCGGAAAAGTAGATTATTTTGCTTTGTCATATTACATGAGTTTTGTCAGTGAATATGATCCTGAAGGTAAAGAACATATGGGGAAAGAAGTTAAAAATCCATATGTAAAAGCTTCTGATTGGGGTTGGCAAATTGATCCAGTTGGATTACGTTATATGTTAAACGTGATTTCTGAACGTTATGAATTACCAATGATGATTGTTGAAAACGGAATTGGTTTACATGAATATCCAGATGAAACAGGTGTAGTGCAAGATGATACACGTATAAAATATTTTTCTGAACATATTGCTGAGATGAAAAAAGCTGTAGATGAAGATGGTGTTACACTCATGGGATATTGTCCTTGGGGACCTATTGACCTCGTATCAGCAAGTACAGGTGAAATGGAAAAAAGATATGGATTTATTTATGTAGATAAAAATAATCAAGGAAAAGGTACATTAAAACGCGTACCGAAAAAATCTTTTTATTGGTATCAAAAAGTAATTAAAACGAATGGCGAAGATTATTCTATTGAATAAGTGAAGGAGTGTAGTTTATGAGTTTAAAGAAAAAAGCTATTGTTAGTACAATGCTTATGGCATTATCCATTACACCAACAGTAATTCCAAATAGTATAGTAACACCATCTATTGTTATGGCAGCACCAGCTAGCGATGTAAAAGCAAGTGAAGCTTTTGAAGTGAATTTCCAAAATGGAATGCCAAAAGGATTTGAGGCTGCTGATGGATGGACAAATGGATATATGTTCAATGTAAATTGGCATAAAGAAAATGTTACATTTGATGGTGGAAACCTTCAATTAATTATTGATAAAGAAAAAAAAGCTGATAAAATACCATATTCTGGTGGAGAGTTTCGTAGTAAAGATTTCTACGGTTATGGAAAATATGAAGTATCAATGAAACCAATAAAAAATGATGGTGTAGTATCTTCTTTCTTCACGTATACTGGTCCATCTGATAATAATCCATGGGATGAAATTGATATAGAATTTTTAGGAAAAGATACAACAAAAGTTCAATTTAATTATTATCGTGATGGAAAAGGTGGACATGAATATTTATATGATTTAGGTTTTGATGCATCTGAAAGTTTCCATACTTATGGCTTTGAATGGCATAAAGATAAAATTATTTGGTTTGTTGATGGTAAAGAAGTATATCGTTTGGAAGGAACAACAATTCCAGTAACAAAATCTAAACTTATGATGAATGCTTGGTGTGGAACAGGTGTAGATGAATGGTTGAATGCATTTGATGATAAAAATTTACCTGTAAAAGCAGAATATCAATGGATAAAATATACTCCATTTACTGAATAAGGAGTTGTCTGATTATGTATAATAAGAAAAAACTCAGTCAAATTATTTTATCTGGATTAATGGCGGTAAGTTTTTCATCAATATCACTACCTATAGAAGCAGCTGATATGGGGCTACATGTTGACCAAGTAGGATATCTGCCAAATTATTCAAAAGTAGCAATGGTAACTGACTCTAATGATACTACTTTTGAAATAATTGATACAAAAGATAATAAAGTTGTATTTAAAGGAAATTTATCTGAACCTAAATATGATAAAATTTCTGAAGAAACTTTACGTAAAGCAGATTTTTCTTCTTTGAATGTACCAGGAACATATATTTTAAAAGTAGGTAATCGTGAATCATATGATTTCGTAATTGGTGATGATGTCTATGATGTACCTATGGTACAAAGTTGGCGTTCATATACTTTATCAAGAAGTAATACTGCTATAAATGATGATAAAGTTTCTGGACTAAAATTAGAAGGTGGACATAAGCAAGATAAAGAAGCTCGTGTCTATTTCTCTGATAAATTAAATAATAAAGGCGATAAAATAGATGTTAGTGGCGGTTGGTATGATGCAGGAGATTATGGTAAATATATAACAACAGGAGCATTAAGTAGTGCTGAATTATTGTTAGCATATGAAGCAAATCCCGACCATTTCACTAAAGGTCAATTGTTATTTCCAAAAGGCATAGAAAATAATACAAATATGCCAGATGTTTTATCAGAGGTAAAATTTGAACTTGACTGGATGGAAAAAATGCAACGTGAAGATGGCAGTACATTCCATAAAGTATCAGGTTTGACTTGGCCAGGATTTGATATTTCTCCAGATACAGATAAGCAAGATAGATATATTTTTAGTACAGCTACTTCTAGTTCAGCTATGTATGGTGCAAGTTTAGCAATAGCTTCACGTGTATATGAACAATATGATAAAGATTATGCTAAAAATTTAAAACAAAATGCTGAAGCTGTTTGGCAATATTTAGAAAAAAATCCTAAACCAATTTATCGTGTTGATGAAGGACAAGAAAATGGTTCAGGCCCATATAATAAAGATACAGATCTTGAAGAACGTTTATGGTTAGCTGCAGAAATGTTTAGAACAACAGGTGATGTTAAGTATGAATCTTATTTGAAGAAAGAGTCTAAACGTTTAACTGATAAACCAAGCTTTTTTACATGGGATGATACTTTAGCTTTAGCACAATTTGCATATGCTAAATCTAATAATGCAGATAAGCAACTTCAAAATAAAGTTATTAATGCTTTAATTAGTTATGCAGACGATATTTGTACAAGTATAAAAACAGATGGTTTTAATTGTTCTTTAAAAGAAAATGAATATACATGGGCTTCAACTAAAAATGCTTTGACTAAAGGTGATATTTTATTAATGGCATATCAAATTGAGCCAAAACAAGAATATTTAGAAGGAGCACTAGCACAAATTCATTATCTTTTTGGAAGAAATTCACTTGATAAGAGTTTTATGACTGGTGTAGGAGATAATCCACCATTACATCCACATAATCGTATCCATGAAAGCACAGGAGCTTATGTTTCAGGTCTTGTTGTCGGTGGACCAAATCATGTTATAGGTGGAGATCCAGACCAAACAGAATACTTGAATAGTGGAAATATTCCTATAGCAAAATCTTATCTTGACGTGGTAGGTTCTTGGTCTACAAATGAATATGCTATAGATTATATTTCATCTGCTGTTTATGCTTTATCTTGGTTTGCACAACCAGATTCAGTTAAGGTTGAAGATTTAAAATATAATAAGTAAATAAAAATTGCTTTCTAATTTAATTATTAGAAAGCAATTTTTTTATGCATATATTTATAAAACAAAAAAAGCTCCGATAAAATCGAAGCTTTAATCTACAAAATGGTGGGCAGGGATGGATTCGAACCATCGTAGCCTACGGCGACGGATTTACAGTCCGTTCCCTTTAACCACTCGGGCA
>NZ_CFQVBI010000063.1:0-6221 GCF_986095205.1 Megamonas sp.
ACAATGATATCGAATCATTGTTTTTTAGCGAGCTTATATCCCCATAAATAAATTTAGGGGCTTTACGCTCGCATTTGGTAAATCTAATTTTTTATTAAAATCATATACTTTCTCTGCCTGTATTAACTGTTTATCTACAAGTAATAATAATAATACACCTAAACTGACAATCTCACCATGCATATGACCTTTACAATCTGCTATTTTCACACTAGCTAAATAAAGTGAATGAGCTAAACTACTATTGTAATTTAAATTTACTAAAACAGAAACTAATCCTGTATTTACAATAATCGTCAATACAGTTTGGATAAATTCATCAGATACAATATTTTTTTGAGCATCATCTACTGCCTTTACTCCATATTTTAGTAATCTTTCTGAACAATCTTTTGCTATTTGTACCCCTAAATTATTTGTGTGATTTAAAATTCTACCTCTCGTATTAAAACAAACTTCATATTGTTTAGATAAAGCATCACCAATGCCAGCACGCAGATATTTTATAGGTGCATTACTTATGATTTTTGTATCTATAAAACAATGAATAGCTGGTTTTTGTGCATCATAAAATTCTACTTTATCTTTGCCATATAAAATACATAAAGCTGTAACAGGAGCACAATTTGATGCTATTGTCGGAAATGTAAATACAGGCTTTTTTATCATATCTGCTAAAGCTTTACTTGTATCCATACTTTTACCACCGCCAACAGCAAATATCATATCTGCCATTTGCACTGTTTTCATATTTTTTAATCGTTCAATATTTTCTCGTGTAGCATTACCTCCATACCAAATAAAATCCAATAAATTTATATCTGTCCCTTTCATCGCAGTAAGCAATTTATCTTTTACTTTACTTAAACTAATTTCACCGCCAATTACAATTGCCGTTTTGCCATAATTACTGCAGATTTGAGGTACTCTCTTATATACATCTTCACCAATGCTATAACTTGGCAAATATACTTGCTGATTCATCATTATCCCTCTTATCTAAAAAAATTAATCTACTATATATTCTATTTATAAAAAAAGCCTTTCTGCTTAAACAGAAAGACTTTTTAGTTTACTTATTAAATTCTATTTTTATGAATTATTTTCCTTCTAAAATGCTACCTAAAGAATTTAAAAAATCGCCTTCAAAAGTTTCAAAGCTACCTTCATCACATTTTTGAGCTAAACTTGGATTTATTGGAAGTGTAGCTGTATGTTTTATACCATATTTATTAGCTTCTTCTTCAACTTTTGATTTACCAAAAATATAATGTTTTTCATTGCAATTAGGGCAAACAAAATAAGACATATTTTCTACAATACCAATAATTGGCACGCTGAGTAATCCAGCCATATTCACAGCTTTTTCTACAATCATAGATACGAGTTCTTGTGGTGTTGTAACTACGATTATGCCATCAACTGGCAAAGATTGATATACAGTAAGTGGTACATCACCAGTTCCTGGAGGCATATCCACAAACATATAATCTACTTCACCCCAGTTTACATCGCTCCAAAATTGTTTTACTACTCCACCAATAATAGGGCCACGCCAAACGACAGGATCAGTTTCATTATCTAAAATCAAATTTGTAGACATAATTTTTATACCAGTTTTTGTCTGTGCTGGTGTCATGCCTTCTTGTGTTCCTGTTACTTTTTCTTTAAGATTAAACACTTTTGGTATAGATGGACCTGTGATATCAGCATCTAAAATTGCTGTTTTATAGCCACGACGTTGCATTGTTACTGCCATCATAGAAGTAACTAAAGATTTACCAACGCCACCTTTACCACTCATTACAGCAATTACTTTTTTAATATTTGAACTTGGATTGTTTGGTGCTAATAAACTTTGAGGAGCTGTACGTTCTCCACAAGTCGTACCGCAACTTGCACAATCATGATTACAATTTTCGCTCATTATAAATAGCCACCTTCTACATAAGATATTAATCTATATTATATCATATCTTTTTTGAGTTTAAAGCTATTATATCTTTCTATATTTTTTATTTACTTTTCTATAAATTTGGGGCTAAATTTTTTCTTCAAATAACAATTTAATATCAATATCTAAAGCTTTACTTATTTGCATTAATGTAGATATCGGTACTCCTTTACTATAAATTCCTCTTTCAATTCTTGATAAATATGATGTACTTATTGAAGCTCTAAATGCTAATTCTTCTTGTGTATATCTTTTTAATTTACGAAAATAAGATATTCTTGCCCCAATCAATCTATATTGTGCCGAAAAATCTACCATAAAATCACCCTCTGCTATATTCTTTAAATTTATTTTAACGAAAAAATACATTCTTTAGTTGTACTAACAGGACAATAAAATGGATTATTTAGTTATTTTTTCAGCTTAATTATCCCAATTTATAAAATAGACCTATTAACATTAAATTTAAATTAAACGATAATTGCAAATAAAAAACAATATCTATAATTAAATAACAATAAATAATAGATATTGTTCTTCTATGTATATATTATTTTTACTTGCCATCATTATCTTTATTTTTCAAAAATAACACTCACTTCTATATCTAAGGCTTTTGCTATTTTCATTAGTGTAGATACAGGTAATCCTTTTTTATAAACGCCTCTTTCTATTCTTGATAAATATGAGGCACTAATTGATGCTCTAAATGCTAATTTTTCTTGTGTGTATTTTTTCAGCTTGCGAAAATACATTATCTTAGCTCCAATTTGTCTATATTCAGATTCAAACACAAAAATATTACCCCTCTCATACATACTAATAAAATTATCTCATTATCTAAGATATTTACAATTCATATTCATACCAATAATCACCTTATCAGTATTAGTTATGCCTTAATATGTAAGTTTTTCATAAAGATTGTACCTATATTCATATTTATTAAGTTAATATAAGTACAATCCCTATGATAAATATTTTCTATTTATGGAAGGTCTATATTTCTATTTGTAATATCCACTCTCAAACTATCGCCATGAAGAATTACTAAATTAGCTAAATTAACATTTTGCATTTCATACAAATACTCATCGTATTTTCCTTTGTTATTTCCATAATAAGTCATTATTCCCAAAGGAGATAAAACACCATCTTTTTCTTCACTATAGATTTCTATAGGAATGGTATGTGTAGAACCACTCCAGTATCCAGCTTTTTTATCTTTGCTATTTACATTATCATATTCTACACTCATATTAAAATAGAGTGCTCTATCTGTATTAGCATATTTTTTAGGATTTAATAACTCTTTATCAAAAGGAATAGTAGCTATCATATCATCTTTTTTATCATAAATGATAAATCTCAATCCCTTTCCTGTCATCAAACCAAAGAAACCATTATCATCAATTGTTGATACAGCACTGACTTTATAATTAGTATTTTTATTTTTTAATATATCATTAGCTTTTTTTAGATTTTCCTCATCTTGCTTTTGCTGTTGATACGTATCGTCAGTAGCTTTTGCCGTTTCCACCAATGTATTAGTATTTGTATTTACTTGTGTATCTTTTTCATGTTTTTGATAGAGAAAATATCCCAGACCACTGCCTACAATGATAACAACTACAATTGCAATAGCTATTATTATTTTCATTTTATTATTATTACTATTGTTATTGTTTATATTATTACTATTTATATTCTTATTTACATTTGGTTGTATCTGTGGACTTGTTGATACTCCTAAATTAGTACCACATTTAGGGCAAAATTTTTCACCATCATTAACTGGGGTACCACATTTAAAACAAAATTTACTCATTTTATTTACCTCTCATCAAAATGGGTCTGCTCCATAATTATTAGTACCCACATCGCCTCTAATACATAATAATTTAATGCTAAAATAAAGATTTACAAATGGTACCATAAAAATCAATATCCACCAGCCTGATTTATTAAAATCATGAAATCTTCTAATGTTTAAAGATATACCTGCTACAGTTCCTACTAATTGCACTATTAAAGTTAACATCATGCCAAAATCAGACATTATACCAAAAATATCTGTTGTCGCTGCATAAATGATAAAATAAAGTACCATTACTACAACTGCGATTATCAAACTGCGTGTTATATAAAATTTTCTATTTATTCTACCTTCAAAACAAAAATATTCATTTTTTATTTTATTTAAAATACCATCAGCACTATTATTGCTATTATTTACATTAAAATTTGTATTCATATTCTGTTGATATGGCTGATTTACTGGCTGTATTGGCTGATTATTATTTGCCACATTAGTATTTATATTATTGACCATTGGTGTCTGATAAAATGCTGGCGTTTTTTCACCACATTTAGGGCAAAATTTATCTGCACCAGTTAAAGTATTTCCACATTTTTGACAAATAATATTATTTGTTACTTGTGCATTTTGTTTTTCTAATTTATTGCCACAACTTGGACAAAAAAGCACGTTATCATCAAATTGTTTTTGACATTGTCTACAAATATTCATATCTATTCCTCATTTCTGTACGTTTTAATTTTAAATTTACTTTGCATGATATTGAGTTAATATCTTCTTCATTACAGCGATAGCATCAGAATCACGCATATTGTCGCCATTTATCTCAATTGTCCAAAGCTGAAATCTAGTATCATTTAAAATAACAAATTGGACTTTAGCTTTTGCTGGTTTATCCTGCCAACGGCATGTACCTGTGAACTCTACAACTTTTGAATTATCTGTAGCCACAAAATACTCCCATTTACCATCGCTGAAAAATTGGTCAAAAGCCTTACCTATTTTTACATTAGGAACAATTTCCATTGTACCCTCTTTGACTAAAGTTACATGTTTATCTTCTAATAAACTACAACCAGAAAACATCACACTAGATAAAGTAAGTAACACTATGAATACCATTAAATATCTCTGTTTTAATCTATGCATAAAAACCGCTCCTCATTTTACTATCAACAACTATTACTCAGTACGTATTTTCTAAAGGGTCATTACCATATTGATTAGCACCTTTTGTACCTGGCATCAAAAATAAATATAAATACAGAAAAGGTGTTATCGCTGGTATAAGTGATAATAAAGCAAAATATCCCGATTTATCCAAATCATGAAATCTTCTCATATCCAGCATAAAATCAGCTACTATACATAAACATAAAAGTATAAAGCTCAATAACATCAAGATTAAACTAAAATCATCTGACCTAGTATCTAATTCATCAATTAGCACAAAAAGTATACATTCTATAACAACTAAAACTAAACTGCGTATAAAATAGATTTTGCGATTTAGTCTTCCTGTATAAGAAAAATAATCTCGCTTTATCATTTGTATAAAATCTGAATTCATCAGTTTATCTATATCATCTTGTTTTTTATTATTCCCAGAAATATTAGTTTGTATTTTAGCTCCACATTTAGGGCAAAATTTTAAATTAGTATTTCCGTTTAAATTTTGACCACATTTGGGACAATATAAATTTTGCATAATGCTCACCTCTCATTTTGACGACTAATAATCAAAAGAAGCTATCTTCATCCTCATCATCAAAATTGCCAAAAGAGTCTTCTTCTGTGTATTCTTCTTCTTCATAATCTGCCGATGTGTCTTCACTATTTGATGTATCATCTTGAGTATTAGTTTCATCATAAGCTTGAATACTATCTACCGGATTTTCTTGTAGCATTTCTTCACTACTTTGTATTTCACTATTATTTTGCATATTATCAGGAATAATATTTTCATCATAAGCTTGGATATTATCTACTACATTACTATTTATGATTTCAGGTGCTACCACATTATTCATATCTGGCACTACTTGCTCACTATAAGCTTGAATATTATCCACTGGATTTGCGTACATTGGGTCAATATAATCTTGAACTGGCTGAGTTACTTCATTTGGAATGTATTCTGTTGGTGCTGGTTGTTCTGTACTAGATGAAGAAGTATGATGACTACTAGAAGCTTCTGCTGTTGCATTATGATAAAGAGAGCTAGCCATCGCCCCTACAGCAGCGGCTGCTGCATATTTACCAAAAGTTTTTAAACCACTTTCTTGATTGTTTTGGTTATTATTCATATTATTAGGCATTTGTTGATTAGCCATTGCTTGATTATTTGGCATATTATTCGCTCTATTAGTGATGTACTCCCACCACTTTCGCTATCGCTTAGAAGTGGGGGCTTCTTGTTCGATACAACTTTTGTTGTAAGCATAAGCA
>NZ_CFQVBI010000064.1:0-20564 GCF_986095205.1 Megamonas sp.
CTATAAATATATGGAAGGTTGGGGCATCAACCTTCTTTGGAGAGATATAGTAAGACCTGCTATTTTAGTAGGCAAGTATCGTTTTTATCCAAGAATCCCCTGCATTTAGGCATGGGGAGTATGTCAATTTCTCCTCTATCGAACTTATGGGAGCAGTATTGATTTTAAGTACAGTATTTATCTTAGCTAAAGCAAAATAAGAGGCTAATTTTAGCCTCTTATTTTTATTTTCATCTATATTTTTCTGTTTTTATGCCCCAAAATAAATAAATAGTATGTATTATCCAAACGGTAAGCATCACATATTGTACCCAAAAGAATTCAGCTGGCATAAAATAATAACCTATGCTCATTATTACTGTTACCATAAAAAGCACTTTGAATTTTGCCTTTATACTCATTGTTCGCTTTTGCACAAAATCTGCCAAATGTTTTTTATATAAATCAGTTTGCTTAAACCATTGATGTAATCTCTGTGAACCTTTAGAAAAACAATATAGCGTTAACAAATAAAAAGGTACCGTTGGTAATAATGGCAATACGATTCCAATAGTTCCCAATATAAAGCTTATAAAACCTAAACTTATCCAAAAATATCGTATCAGAATTTTATTTGATAATTCCACTTTGCACCTCATCAAAGAAATGATAACAATTTTCAATAAAATTATATCATAATATACTGGAATTATCTTCTATTATCTAGCAATTATCCTTTAATTGTTTTTCTATTATCGTATTTAAAATAAATCATACTTGCCACAGTAGCTATTACAGCTATAATACCTTCAAGATAAAAAGCTATATTTAGATTATATATTTCTGCGATATTACCAGCTATCATTGGAACTATTGTCATTCCCACTGCATAAATAGCCTGATAATATCCCATAGCTGTAGAACGTTTTTCGATAGGAACATTCTTCATTGCTTCTGAAGTGCAAAAAGAAAAAACAATCCCTGTAGATAATCCCGCTAATATTTGAATTGCAATCAATAAATTAGGTGAGAAAATATTAGGTACAGCAAAGCAATATATAGCTAAAACGAATAAAATAAAAGGTATCCAAAGTGATGAACCCAATCGTCTAGCAAAATTACTTGCTGAAAAATAAGAAGCCAATACTGCTACAATAATATATACGATGGATAATAGACCAATTTGAAATGCACTCGCATTTATTTCATGAGCAATCTGCGTTGTAAAACTCATACAAGTAGCCATTAAGATACCTTGTTGAACTAATGCCAATATAGAAAAGAAAATCAATCTTTTATCTGCATAAACTTTTATTAAATCTGATGTTTTCGGCACTATTTTTCCTGTCTTTATCTTTTGCTCTTTAATGCCAAAAGATAATAATATCGCTGGCACACCACTACAGATACTCAATAAACATAAAAAATTCATACCTAAATGATTATAGCTCAAGGTACTTAAAACAAAACCACCTAAAACGCCTATATTATTAGCAGCCATGATAAGGCCCATTGCTCTCTGTAGATTTTCACAAGTGAAATAACTAGCATATAAAACCATGAAAGAAATCCACATAGCTGAAGCAAAACCAGATAATATATTTCCCACTAAAAAACCTGTTTGCGGTTCTAAAATAATGCGAAATACAGAAGCTAGTGCTGAAGCTGTAACTCCTAAGATGATAAATAATTTATGACGACCATTTTTATCTGCCATGATGCCAATGGGCATTCTCAACACCATCTGTGAAAAACCATATATGCCTATGATTATACCAATCATACTAGAAGAAACCTGCATAGTTGATAAATACGGTGTTTGAAAAGGCACATATACATATTGGGCAAACCAAAATAGTACAACTATTATCAGTAACAAATTTTTCTGGTAATTTAATTTACTTTTATCCATGAAAAATATTTTACTCCTTTCATCTTAGATTAAATCTTTAAAATAAAAATCGCCTTAGACTAAGGCGATTTTTTTTATTTATAAATTATACATATGATTTAAAGGTCCACTGCCTTTTCCTAAATCTAAATTAGCTTTTAATGCTCCTGTGATATAATCTTTAGCATTTTTAATACTTGTTACTAAATCATGACCAGCAGCTAAATTAGAAGCAATCGCTGATGATAAAGTACAGCCTGTACCATGAGTATTTGGATTGTCTATGCGTTTACCTTCAAACCAATGAATTTCTCCATGGTCCCAAAGCAAATCATCTGCTGTATCTTCCAAATGACCACCTTTAATTAAAATAGCTGTCGGTATCTTTTGTGAAATAGTCTGTGCTGCTTTTATGCAATCTTCTTTTGTCTTGATAGCAAAGCCACATAAAACTTCTGCTTCTGCTAGATTTGGTGTAATCACTGTAGCTAATGGCAATAATTTTTCAATCAAAGTATTTGCTGCATCTTCTTCCATCAAACGACTACCAGCTGTAGAAACCATTACTGGGTCAGCAACGATATTTTTAGCTTTATATTCTACTAATTTATGAGCAATCATCTCAATGATTTCTTTATTTGCTACCATACCGATTTTGACTGCATCAGGATAAATATCCTGGAAAATACAATCCAATTGTCTGCCAACAAAGTCAGCCCCTGCATCTAAAATGCCGTACACACCAGTTGTATTTTGAGCTGTAAGAGCTGTAATTGCACTCATTGCATACATTTTATGAGCAGTAATTGTCTTTATATCTGCTTGAATACCTGCTCCACCACTACAATCTGAACCTGCTATTGTCAAAACTTTTTTCATTTCATTCATCTCTATCATCTCTTTTCATATTTAGCCATAGCTTCTAACTGTTCACCAGTCATATTATAAATAGCATCAATTAAATAATTTCTAAAGCTTGCATTGCCATCTAATTCGCCCATGCGTTTTTGAGCGATTTCACCTGCTACACCCATAGCACAAAAAGCTGCTACTGTAGCCATCAATTTATTATCTTTATTTGCTGCTAAATAAGCTGTAGTAAATGCTGATAACATACAGCCACTACCTGTAATTTTACTCATGATTTTATGACCATTGTAAATCACATAAGCATCTTTACTATCAGCCACAATATCAATAACACCACTAATAGCAATAATAGCATCCATATTTTTAGATAATTGCTTAGCAAATTTTACATATTCTGTTAAATTTTCTTCAGTAATGCTATCTCTTATATCAGCATCTACACCACGAGTTGAACCACTGCCATTTGCTAAAGTTTTTATTTCAGAAATATTACCGCGAATTACATCAAATTTTATATTTTTTACTAATTCAACAGCAGTGCGAGTGCGAAGTTCTGACGCTCCTACACCTACAGGGTCTAATAAAACTGCATGACTTAATCTATTAGCCATCCAACCTGCTTTATGCATAGAATTAATTGTTCTTGAATTCAGCGTACCAATATTTATATTTAAACCATTACAAATGCTGGTGATTTCTTCTACTTCATTAATATCATCAGCCATAATAGGTGATGCTCCACAAGCTAATAAAATATTTGCACAATCATTTACAGTAACATAATTAGTAATATTATGTATTAATGGAGAATTTTTACGCACATTCTCTAAACATTCTTTCAACAAAATAATCAGCCTCCTTTTTATTATTTTCATTCTACAATATTCACAAAATGCCTGCAATGAAAAAGCTTTTTGTTTAACTTGACTCCATTAAAATTAACTTAATTTATAGATTTAGCTTTTACTAAATTTAAATTAAGTATTAATATTGCCGAAATAATGCATATCATACCTAATATCTTCGTTAAATCAAATACTTCCTGAAAAAATATCAATCCCACTATAGCTGATACAATAGGTTCAATCGTAGCTAATATTGAAGCTTTTCCTGCCTCTAATTTTTTTAACCCCGTAGTATAGAGTAAAAATGGCATTACTGTACAAAAAATAGCCAATCCAATTGTCGCTATAATAGCTTGCAAATTCAAAAGCTCATTTACATGATATATAATTCTAGACAAAGGAATACTTCCGATAGCTGCCACTACAAAAGTATACGTAATAATAGTTACTGCTTCATATTTGTCTATTATCATCTTGCTAAAAATACTATATAACGCATAACCAAAACCTGCACCTAAACCTAATAATATAGCCTTGCCACTCAAAGTCACTTCTTGAGAAAATGCTCCTGTAATAAAACATAAACCGATAATAGTCACGATTAAAGCTAATATTTTTTGTTTATTAAATTTTTCATAAAAAAAGAAAAAGGACATTATCATCACAAATATAGGTGCCATATACAATAAAAGTGCAGGAACTGCCACACCACCAATGACTTCAATAGCTTCAAAATAACAATAATTAAAAAAGATAATACTCAAAATACCTGTACCTAAAAAATAAATTATATCCCTAAATTCAATTTTTAATTTACTTCTATCAAAAATACTTAAATAAATAACTAAACATAAAGCTGAAAAGAATACTCTTATCGCTACACATTGCAACGAATTAAAACCTAAATCCTTTAATAAACTGATGAAAATAGCAATAATTCCCCATAAAATGCCCGCACTAGTAATACAAACAACACTATTCACTACATCAACTCCTTTATAAATTCAAAATTATAAAAGCCTTCTTCTCATTATTTTACCTAAATTACAGATTAAATATCAAATTGACATAATGCTTATACTTGCTTAAAATTAACTTAACGAGCTAAGAAATTGTGGTGATTATATGTATCAAGAAGAACGTTTATATCAAATCATGAATTTATTACGCAAGAAAAAAAGTCTATCTAAACAAGAAATCATGTCTACATTCAATATATCTCGAGATACAGCCAGACGCGATATCATCTGTTTAGTAGAACAAAAAATCGCTTTACGCACACATGGTGGTATCACCTTACCTACAGTGCAACTTCGTCAAAGCTTCAAAGAACGAGCAAATTTAAAAAACTCCAATAAAGATTTATTAGGCAAAGTAGCTTCATCATATATCAAAAAAAATGCTATTTGCTATTTAGATACATCGACAACAGTTCAATATATGTGCAAATACATCAAAGAAAAATCTACTATATATAGTAATTCCATTGATATCATTGAACAATTAAAAGATAACGCTTCTTTAGATTTACACTTATTAGGTGGCAAACTCAATCCTGTTAATCGCTATTTCTATGGCAGTGAAACATTAGCCACACTTGATAATATCCGTTTTGATATCGCCTTTTTAGGTGCTGCTAGCATTACTGAAGATGGCTTTTACACCTTTGAAAATGAAGATGCTGCTATCAAGCATTTGATTGCCAAAAATTCTACACTTACTTGTGTACTTGCAGATTCTGGTAAATTTCTGCTACAGCCTGCTTATAAATTTGGTAAATTAAGTGATGTAGATATTGTTTTGACTACAAAAATGCCACCAAAAGCCATAGTTACAGCATTAGCTAAAGCTAATTGTTCACTATTTTGGGATTTCAATGATAAAGTTAAAGGAGAAAATATTTTATGACTATAAAACTCATTGCCTTAGACATGGATGGTACCTTACTCAATCGACAAAAACTTGTTCCTGAAAAAAATGCTTTAGCCATAAAAAAAGCTATGGATAAGGGTATTTATGTAACTATAGCCACTGGTCGTATGCCTGCATCTGCTTCTTATTTTGCTAAACAATTAAATATGAATTGCCCTGTAGTATCTTGTAATGGTGGTGTTGTTAAAGATTTAAATACAGGAAAAAGCATCTATGAAGCTCATTTTTCTAAAGATACTATAACTGAATTAATATCTATTTGTTATCAAAAAAATTGGTATATTCGTTGGTATATTGGCGATACAATTTATGTTCGCTATGTAGATATGGATATGTTCCCTGCTTATAAAACTACAAAAGGATTAAATATAGTAGAGGTCGGCGAGGATTTTGAAAAATATACAGAAAATGTTACGCAATTAGTTGTTTGTAACTTAAATGGAAAAATCCAAGAAATTCAAGATGAATTAGCTGATATATTCAAAGATAGAATTGGTCTACAACAAAATACAGGATATACTATGGATATAACACCTCCTGGTATTGATAAGGCAGTAGGATTAAGTAAATTAGCTCAATATCTACAAATAGACAAAAGCGAAATCATGGCTTGTGGTGATGGTGATAATGATTTAGCTATGATTGAATATGCTGGTTTAGGTGTTGCTATGGAAAACGCTATTGATGATGTGAAAAATATTGCTCAATTCATTACTAAAGATTGCGATGAAGATGGTATAGCATATGTTATTAATAAATTTATATAATAAAAAAGCTTGGCGATAGCCAAGCTTTTTTTTATTTTTCCAATCCATATTTTTTAATATAACGATATAAAGTAACACGACTTACACTCAAGAGGTTAGATAAACGGCTTACGTTTCCGCCAGCTGCTTTCCATGCTTTGAGGAATATTTCTTTATCTGTTTTCCATTTATTATCTGGTTTTACGCTACCCATTAAATTAATATCTGTAGGATAGATTTCATGTCCACTTGTATTGAAGAATGAATATTCTAATACGCTTTGCAATTGTTTGATATTTCCTGGCCAATCATAAGTTCTCAACACTTCTAAAGACTCTGGTAATAAAACTTTTGACTCCATTTGATGTTGTTTAGATAATTCTTCAATGATGTTAATAGATAACATCGGAATATCATCTCTACGAGAACGAAGTGATGGCACACGTATAATACTGCGAGAAATTATATTAAATAATTTTTCATCGAATTGACCTTTTTCAGTCAAACGTCTTAAATTTGCATCACTTGCAGCAATAATACGTACATCAATACTGCGTTCTAAGCTTTCACCGATACGATGAGTTTTCTTTTCGGATAAAGCTTTAGCTAACATTTTAGCAATAGAGCTTGGTAATTTTTCAATTTCATCAATGAATAAAGTACCCTTACTTGCTAATTCTAATTTACCTGGATGACTAACATCAGAATCTGTAGCTGCCCCAAAGATATCTTGTTCCAATAATTCTGGTGTAGAATCTGCGCAATTTATAGAAATCAACGGTCCTGCCATACGCATACTAGCCATATGAATACCATGTGCTAAACGCTGCTTACCAATACCCGCTTCACCTTGTAATAAAATATGATTTTTATTACGAGCTACACGATAAGCACGCTCTTTCATCTGTATAAAAGCTTTGCTTTCTCCTACCATAGAAGATAAGCTATATTTTGCTGTATAACCAGAAGCATGAGCTACTAAAGTACGTAAATCTTCAATTGGCATAGATACTGTAACTACACTTTGTACGTCTTCATCATCTTCAGAATTTTTCAATGGCACAACAGTAGTGATATCTTCATAAGTTTTATTATTAGTAATCCATGTAGTTTCACGATTATAGCAAGAAATACCTTGGAAACCATCATAAATAGGAGTATGTGTATAATTTAATACAATATCTTTTAAATGAGCTGTTTCTTTATTTTCATTTATAGCATTAATAGCGGATAAACGTTCTTCACCCATGCGATTTGCATAAACAATTTTATCTTCAGACATAATATGATATACAGCAAATGGCGCTGCATCTAAAATAGCTTTTTGAGCTTTAATATTCAAAGATTGTCTAATATTTAATTCTAAAGCAGTTTTTAATGTAAATAATAATGCTAAAACTACATCTTGAGGAATTTTTTCATATTCCATTACAGTTAAAGACACGATATATGTTAATTCCCCATTGACCATAATTGGCACAGAACCACTATTCATTTCATGTAATTCTTCAAGCCAAATTTCTGGGCCAAATACCCAAAATGGTACTTTATGTTCTTTTACAATATTGCAACTAAGTGTACCTACGTTTTTCGTAGTTAAGCTTACGCCTTCCAATCTATCAATAAGTCTTGATGTTGGATTGGCATATTTTTTCAGTACAGTACATTCTGAATCCATGATAGTTAAACATAGATTATATTCATGTAAAAAGTCTACAATACTGTCGATAAAATTATCTAAATACTCAATAGCATCACTGTGTTTGCTTTGTAATTGAGCCAATTCATATGCTGATAATCTAGCAGTTGCTGGAATTTTTTTAGGATTTACTTGATATTGCTTAGATAATTCCCATGATTCTTTTATCCATGGATGTACATTAGGGTCAGTTATACCCTTATTTATAAAAATTTTGTAATAATTTATTAATTTTTCTCGATTTCGATGTTCTCTAATCATAATATTTATAAACCTCTATTCTGTAAAGTTTGTCGCCTAAAATCTTTAAGATACTAACTATTTTAACAAGTGTGTAACAAACTATCAATTATTTTCTAAAAAAACAATAACATTTGTACAAAAAATATTGTTTATTTGTTAACTTGTGAGCTAAAATTATATTTGTTATACTTTATTCATAAATTAAAATGTTGAGGATGGTTTTTT
The DNA here is from genome assembly GCF_986095205.1 of Megamonas sp. Taxonomy (NCBI): domain Bacteria; kingdom Bacillati; phylum Bacillota; class Negativicutes; order Selenomonadales; family Selenomonadaceae; genus Megamonas; species Megamonas sp. The sequence goes on from NZ_CFQVBI010000064.1 coordinate 8,431, forward strand.
CTATGGCTAGAATGAGTAAACGAATTAGTAATAAAATTACTAAAACAAAAGAACAACAAAATGCACCTAAAGAACAGAAAAAGTACGGTAAAGATATTTGGTTAATCCTATTAATCGTCATTAACTTCTTATTATTAGTAACTATGTGGGAAAGTTTAATTTTAGCTCCAATAAGCTTTGCTACTTACTTAGTTTTAGAAATTGCTTTAGTAATTATGTATGCAAATCGTCATGCAAAAGTGTCTGATAATGTTAGAGAATGGCTCTATAAGGCACAGATTTTCTTTATGGGTATTATTTTACTTTTATTCTTATATACAGTAGTTGCTTATATATTCGGTTAAAATAAAATATAAAATAAAAAGGCTAGTTAGATATAATCTAACTAGCCTTTTTTATAACCGAATTAATAATTGTTTGCTTTAATTTCAAAGAATGCTTTTGGATGAGCACATACAGGACAAATTTCTGGAGCTTCTGTACCTTCATATACATGACCACAGTTTGAACACATCCAAATCATTTTTTCATTGCGTTTGAAAACTTTATCTTCTTGAATATTTGCTAATAATAAATTGTAACGAGCATCATGTTCTTGTTCAATTTTAGCAACCATTTCAAAGAGGTTAGCAATGCGAGTGAAACCTTCTTCACGTGCTACTTTTGCGAATTCTGGATACATAGAAGTCCATTCTTCATGTTCACCAGCAGCTGCTGCTTTTAAGTTTTCTTCAGTAGTACCAATTTTATCTACTAATTTAAACCAAATTTTAGCATGTTCTTTTTCATTTGCAGCTGTTTCTTCAAAAATTTTAGCAATCTGAACATAACCATCTTTTTTTGCTTTAGAAGCATAGTACGTATATTTATTACGTGCCTGAGATTCACCAGCAAATGCCGCCCATAAGTTTTGTTCTGTTTTACTGCCTTTTAATTCCATTCAAATCGCTTCCTTTCCAATTTACTCTCTTACTTTTTAAATCTAACTAAAAAATAATTATTATTAATTAATATTATATACTATTTTTCTTGATAGTCAAGATATTTTCATATATTTAAATATAATTTGTTTTAAAATATATATTGTATACATTTACACATTTACACTTTTTTGTTATATAATAGATGTCATGACTGATATTGAATGTAGCAAATAACAAATTTATTGTTACTAATATTTATGTTTATTTTATGTATATATTTAAAAGTTTAGGAGTGTAATTTTGAAGAACATTATTTACTTGAAAACACAAAGGTGCAAAGGCTGCGGTATTTGCGTGGCTTTTTGTCCAAAAAAAGTTTTGCAATTAGATGTATTAAATCACTGTCAGATTGTCAATGCTGATGCTTGTATAGGTTGTGGACAATGTGAATTACGTTGCCCAGATTATGCTATTTTTGTAGATAAGGAGGAAAATTAATGATTAAATTAATGCAAGGCAATGAAGCGTGCAGTTATGGTGCTTTAGCTGCTGGTGTGCGCTTTTTTGCAGGTTATCCAATTACACCATCTACAGAAATCGCTGAAACAATGGCTAAATTATTGCCTAAAATGGGCGGTAAATTCGTTCAAATGGAGGATGAAATCGCTAGTATGGGTGCTGTTTTAGGCGCTTCTCTTGCTGGTGATAAAGTATTAACAGCCACTTCTGGTCCTGGCTTTTCTTTAAAACAGGAATTAATCGGTTATGCTTGTGCTGCTGAAATTCCAGTAGTTATTGCCAATGTACAACGTGTTGGTCCATCAACTGGACAACCAACATCTCCTGCACAAGGCGATATCATGCAGGCACGTTGGGGAACACATGGCGACCATTCCATCATTGCGCTTTCTCCATGGAGTGTGCGTGAAACTTTTGATGTTACTGTTATGGCGGTAAATTATGCAGAACGCTTCCGTACACCAGTTATTTTATTGATGGATGAAATTGTAGGTCATTTGCGTGAAAACATAGATGTTCCTGAGAAAGACGATATAGAAATTTATCCTCGTCGTCAACCAAAGATGGCACCATCACCAGAATATAAAGCCTATACTCCTGACACTGACTTAGTGCCAAATATTGCTGACTTTGGTAAAGGATATCATATCCATGTAACTGGTCTTATTCATGATGAAACAGGCTTCCCATCAGGTAGCCCAATGGTTACTAAAGAAGTCATTGATAGATTGCATAAAAAAATAGATATTGCTCGTGATGAAATTTGTCATTATGAAGCATATAATATGGAAAATGCGCAATATGCAATTGTGAGCTATGGCGGTACAGCTCGTACAGCGTATGAAGCTATGCTTGAAGCTCGCAAAAAAGGTTATAAAGTCGGCATGGTACGTCTTATCACAATTTGGCCATTTGCCGATAAAGTTATTGCAGATTTAGCAGACAAAGTTGATGCTATTTTAGTCCCAGAACTTAACTATGGACAACTTGTACATGAAGTACAACGTGCAAGTGAAGGCAAATGCAAAGTAGAATTCTTAGGCAAATACGATACACAGATTTTCACTCCAGCTGAAATTGAAACAGCTATTATTAAAATGTGCGAAGGAGGCAATAATTAATGAAACCTAGAGTTTATGAACAACATTTCCGTCAAAACCGCCTTCCGCATTTATGGTGCCCTGGTTGCGGTAATGGTATTGTAATGAAAGCAATTGTAGAAGCTATCGTCAAGAAAAATCTCGATCCAGATAAAACAGTAATCGTATCCGGTATTGGTTGCTCTTCACGTGCATCTGGTTATATGGATTTTGATACACTTCATACAGCTCATGGTAGAGCTATTCCATTTGCAACAGGTATAAAACTTGCTAGACCTGAACTCAATGTAATTGTAATCACAGGTGATGGCGATTGTATGGCTATCGGTGGCAATCACTTTATTCATGGTGCAAGACGTAATGTAGATTTAACTGTCGTATTATTCAACAACAATATTTACGGTATGACAGGTGGTCAGGCATCACCTACTACTCCGCTTGATAAAAAAGCGACAACTGCTCCATATGGTTGCGTTGATAATCCATTTGACCCATGCAATTTGGCAGCAGCAGCAGGTGCTACATATGTGGCAAGAAGCACAGCTTATCATGTACCACATTTGATCAATATGATAGCTGATGGTATTGAAAATAAAGGCTTCTCCTTGATTGAAGCTATAGTACAATGTCCAACAGCTTTCGGTCGTAAAAATAAAATGGCAGATCCTGCACAGATGATGATGTGGATGCGTGATAATGCAGTTATGAAGCCAGCTTTTGATAAATTAGCTGATGATAAAAAAGTAGGCAAATTCCCAATTGGTCTATTACATCAACATCAATCTATTGATTATGACCATGCCTATGATAAAGTTATTGAAATAGCTGGAGGTGTTGAAAAATGATGAAACAACTCCGTTTATCCGGTTCAGGCGGTCAGGGCGTTATCACAGCAGCAATTATCTTTGCTGAAGCTGCTGTAAGTGAAGGCAAACAAGCTGTTCAATCTCAATCTTATGGCCCAGAAGCACGTGGTGGTGCTTCTAAAGCAGAAGTAATTATTTCCGATAATCCGATTTATCATCCTAAAGTTATAAATCCAGATATCGTACTTGCTATGACACAACAAGCAGCTGACAAATATTATGGCGATTTAGACAAAGACAATGGCTTATTAATCGTTGATGAAGACCTTGTACCAAATGCGCCAGATTTTCCACATATTATTAAAGTGCCAATCACTAAAATGGCTTCAGAAAAACTCGGCAAATTGTTATTTGCCAATATAGTTGCACTTGGCATCATGGTTAAACTCTCTGGCATTGTTTCGCTTGAAACAGTAAAACAATCTGTGGCACATCGCGTACCACCACATACAGTTGATAAAAATATGCAGGCATTAGAACTCGGTTACAATGCTGTTTAAAATAAAAACTCCCTTTAATTAAAGGGAGTTTTTGTTATTATACAAATTATTTTTAATTATGCTTTTGAGATAGCTTCTTTCATAGATTTTACATAGTCAACTAAATATGGTGTAGCCTCTTTACCATATTTATCAATAATACGAATAACAGCACTGCCTACAATGACACCATCAGCAATTTTAGCCATATCATATGCTTGCTGTGGTGTTGATATACCAAAACCTACAGCTACTGGTTTATCTGTATATTTGCGAATAGTATCTACAATACTTTGTATATCTGTTTTTATTTCTTTCCTAATACCTGTTACACCTAAAGAAGATACGCAATAGATAAAGCCCTGTGCTTCATTAGCTATCATACCTATGCGATTTTCTGAAGTAGGTGCTATCAAAGATATTACTTCTATATCATTTTCATTAGCTTGGGCTAAAATTTCATCTTTTTCTTCAAAAGGCAAATCTGCCACAATAACACCACTAATATTACATTGTTTACATCTAGCAAAAAATTTGTCTTTGCCATAAACGAATATAGGATTTATATAAGTCATAAATACAAGCGGAATATTCACCTTTCCCTTTAATTTTTCAGCCATATCAAAAATATCATTTGTCGTCATATTGCCACTTAAAGCCACTTTACTAGCTGCTTGAATGACTGTTCCTTCTGCCACTGGGTCAGAAAAAGGAATCCCTATTTCTATCAAATCAGCTCCAGCTTCTGCCATCTTTATAATGAATTTTTCTGTAGCTTCTAAATTTGGATAACCTGCTAATACAAAGGGAATAAATGCTTTTTTATTTTTAAATGCTTCTTCTATTTTAATCATTGATTTTCACTCCTCTATATCTCGCCATAGCTGCTACATCTTTATCTCCTCTACCAGATAAACAAACAATGATGATTTCATCTTTTTTCATTTTCGGTGCAATTTTCATCACTTGTGCTATAGCATGAGCACTTTCAATCGCTGGGATAATTCCTTCTGTTCTTGATAAATATTCAAACGCATCAACTGCTTCATCATCTGTAATCGCTACATATTCAGCTCTACCACTATCATGTAAATAAGCATGTTCTGGCCCAATACCTGGATAATCTAAACCTGCTGAAATAGAATATACAGGAGCAATCTGACCATATTTATCCTGACAAAAATAGGATTTCATACCATGGAAAATACCTTCTGTACCTTTAGAAATAGTAGCTGCATGTTCTTCTGTATCAAGACCTTTTCCGGCTGCTTCACAACCAATCAATCTCACTTGTTTATCAGGAATAAAATTATAAAACATACCCATAGCATTGCTACCGCCACCAACGCAAGCCATGACTACATCTGGCAATCTCTTTTCCATGTCTAATATCTGTTCACGAGCTTCTCTGCTGATGATAGACTGAAAATCACGCACAATAGTTGGAAATGGATGTGGTCCCATAACAGAGCCTAAAACATAATGTGTATCATCAATTCTTGAAGTCCATTCGCGTAAAGCTTCATTTACTGCGTCTTTTAGTGTTCTTGTTCCTTTAGTAACACTATGTACTTTTGCTCCTAATAATTCCATGCGATAAACATTTAATGCTTGTCGTTTCGTATCTTCTTCGCCCATGAAGATTTCACATTCCATATTCATAAGTGCTGCCACTGTTGCTGTAGCTACGCCATGTTGACCTGCACCTGTTTCTGCAATTACACGAGTTTTTCCCATGCGTTTTGCCAATAAAATCTGCCCCAAAACATTATTGATTTTATGAGAGCCTGTATGATTTAAGTCTTCTCGTTTTAAATAAATCTTTGCTCCACCTAAATCATTTGTCATTTTTTCTGCAAAATATAAAAGTGATGGTCTACCTGTATATTTTCGCTGTAAATCCTCTAATTCTCTGACAAAATCAGGATCATCTTTATATTTTAAATACGCTTCTTCTAATTGATTTACTGCATTCATTAAAGTCTCTGGCATATATTGTCCGCCATATTTACCAAAACGACCTTTTTTATTTATCTTATTTACGTTCATATTTATCCTACCTTTCGCAAAAGTTCACTTATCGTCTTAACTTCATTTTCATCTTTATGATTATCTTTTTCTATACCACTGCTGATATCTACTATATACGGTCTTATCGTTCTTATCGCTCTAATGATATTTTGCTTATTTATACCACCAGCCAAGATAAATTCACCTGTAAAATCCTTAAGCAAATCCCAATTAAAACTCTTTCCTGTGCCACCAGCACTATCTTTTACATAAGCATCAAATAAAATCATATCGGCAATACTTTGTTTAGCTCTTTCTATATCAACAATATCTTTTACTTTTATCGCTTGCCAAATCGGTAAATCGAGTTTATTTTTCAATGCTTTGATAAATTCATTGTCCTCATCCCCATGTAATTGAATGATATCTAAAGGAACTTTCTGAGCTATCTCTTCAATTTGTGCTAGCGAAGCATTGACAAAGACACCGACTTTTTTAATTTTTTCATCTAAAATTTTAGCTAAATCATTCGCTGTTTGCATACTTACTTGTCGTTTACTTTCAGCAAATATAAATCCCACATAATCTGGAGTATATCTATTTATAATAGCTATATCTTCTCTAGTTTTCATGCCACAAAATTTTACTTTAGAGCTTATCTTCTTTCCATATAATTCATTAAGTGCTAAAACTTTATCTTTAGCCCTCATAAAAGTTTCACCGATAAGCACGGCTTGCACTTGATGAACTCTTAATTTTTCTATATCTTCTTTAGTTTTTATGCCACTTTCAGAAACGAAAATCACATTTTCAGGCACTAAAGACCTTAATTTTAAACTATTTTCTACATCTACAGTAAAATCTTTTAAATTACGATTATTCACACCGATAATTCTCGCTTGTACTTTCAAGGCTCTTTTTATCTCATTTTCATCATGAGCTTCCACTAAACAGGATAGCCCTAATTTTTCAGCTAAGGTAAAAAATCTTCTAAGTGTTTCATCATCTAAAATCGCACAAATCAATAAAATCGCTGAAGCTCCTAAAATTTTCGCTTTATAAATCTGATATTCATCAATGATAAAATCCTTACACAATACAGGAATACTGACATTTTGAGCGATTTCTTGTAAATATTTATCTTCACCTAAAAAATAATCTGGCTCTGTAAGTACAGAAATAGCACTTGCTCCTGCTAATTCATATTCTTTAGCGATAGTTAAATAAGGAAAATCTTGAGCTATAATTCCTTTTGATGGTGATGCTTTTTTCACTTCACAGATAAAATTTATATCTTGCTTTGTCAATGCTTTTTCCAAAGGAAAATCTCTATTTCGAGGCAAAGCTTCTGCTTCTTGTTTTAGCATAGCCAATGATTTTATCTGTTTTTGTTTAGCTATATTGATTTTTCGTTTCTTCACAATTTCATCTAAAATCATTTAACATACCTCATTTGAATATTTGATAAATCGTTCCATCTGATATTTAGCTTTGCCTGTATCTATCGTATCTTTGGCTATATTAATGCCATCTTGTATAGATAAACCATCTTTTGCTAAATAAATACTCATGCCAGCATTTAATAATACTGCATTGCGTTTTGCCCCCAAAGTTCCTGCTAAAATATCCCTTGTAATTTGAGCATTTTCATTTTTATCTCCGCCAACTAATTCAGCTGAATTTGCATATTCCATGCCATAATCTCTAGGGTCTAAAGTATATGTCTTTAATTTTTTATCTTTGATTTCACATACAAGCGTTTTATTACAAGCTGTTATTTCATCTAAACCATCATAACCATAGACAACAGCACCTCTTTTTACACCGAGATTAGATAATACTTTCGCTAATGGCTCTACTAATTCTTCTTGATAAACGCCCATCAATTGTCGATTAGCATTTGCAGGATTAGCAAGTGGCCCTAAGATGTTGAATACTGTTCTAATTCCTAGTTCACGTCTAACAGGACTAGCATATTTCATAGAGCTGTGGTACTTCGGAGCAAACATAAAACACATACCTATTTCATCTAGCATCTTTTCATTCTGCTTAGCATCTAATTCTAATTTAGTGCCTAAAGCTTCTAAACAATCAGCTGCACCGCATTTACTAGATACACTGCGATTACCATGTTTAGCTACCTTTATACCGCTAGCTGAAATTACAAATCCTGCTGTAGTTGAAATATTAAATGTATTTGCTTCGTCTCCACCTGTGCCGACTATTTCAAATAAATCATCTTTATAATCTATGCTTTGAGCTTTTTCTCTCATGACTTGAGCAAAAGCTGTTATTTCATCTATTGTTTCGCCCTTTAATCGCAAAGCAGTCAAAAAACTAGCAATTTGAATATTGCTCGCTGTTCCACTCATGATTTCTTGCATGGAAACTATAGCCTGCTCTGTTGTTAAATCTTGTTTATTGCTCAATTGATGAATTGCTTGTTTTATCATTTTGACCACCTCTTATATCCAGAAAATTTTGAATTAATTTCTTGCCATTATCACTTAAAATCGATTCAGGATGAAATTGCAATCCATAAATAGGATATCTTCTATGCTCTATCGCCATAATTTCACCATCATCAGTAGTTGCTATTATCTTTAAATCTTCGCCTAAAGTTTCTCTTTTAATCGCTAAAGAATGGTATCTTGCTCCCATAAATTCTTTATCTATACCCTTAAATAAAGGTGAATTTTCCATTATCTTTAATTTAAAAGCTTTGCCATGAACTACTTCTTTAGCATAACTTACAACACTTTCAAAAACTTCAGCTATGACTTGATGACCTAAACAAATCCCTAAAATCGGTATCTCACCTTCAAAAGCTTTCACGATTTCACTGCAAATTCCAGCTTCACTGGGTTTTCCTGGCCCTGGAGATAGCACAATATGACTTGGATTTAGTTTTTTTATTTGCTCTATATTTATTTCATCATTGCGAATAACTTTTATCTCTGGATTTATTGAGCCGATTAATTGATATAAGTTGTACACAAAACTATCATAATTATCTACTAACAAAATCATATGTTTCCACCTCCTGTGCTTTTGTGATTGCATCTATCATTGATTGAGCTTTATTTATCGTTTCTTGGTATTCATTTTCAGGTATGCTATCTTTGACTATTCCGCCACCTGAACGAACAAATACTTTACCTTGTTTTGCCACTGCCATTCTTATACCTATGCACATATCCATATTGCCTGCAAAATCGATATATCCCACAGCACCACCATAAATACCTCTTGGGCTTTTCTCTAATTCATGAATGATTTCCATAGCTCGTATTTTTGGCGCACCAGATAATGTTCCTGCTGGCAAAGTAGCTACGATAGCATCTAAAGCATCACAATCATCTTTGATTTTCCCTCTTACAGTAGTCGTTATATGCATCACATGCGAGAAAAACTCTACTTTATGCATATTTTCTACTGTTACTGAATTGAATTTACTGATTTTACCGATATCATTTCTGCCCAAATCCACTAGCATATTATGTTCTGCCAATTCTTTTTCATCACTTAACAATCTTATTTTTAATAAATCATCTTCTCGTCCATCTTTACCTCTTGGCATCGTGCCAGCTATCGGAAAAGTCTTTAATTCTTTATCCTCTAATTTTATCAATGTTTCTGGTGAAGCCCCTGTCAACTCTATTTGCTTGGAGCTTAGATAAAACATATATGGCGAAGGATTTATCGTTCTTAATATACGATAAGCATTTAATAGACTTCCTGAAAAATCTGCTTCTATGCGATTGGAGATGACAGCCTGAAAAATATCGCCTTCTTTGATATAATGCTGTGTCTTCTTCACTACATCTATATATTCATCTTTAGTAAACTCTCGTTTAAAATCAGATAATAATTTTCCTGAAGGTATTTCTTTTTCTTTGCCATAGATAATGAGTTTTGCTAATTTTTCTAAATCATCAATAGCTTTAGCATAATTAGCTTCTAAATCATCAGTTTTTATATTCACAATTAAAATTATCTTTTTCGTATAATGGTCAAAAGCTATTACCTTATCAAATAACATTAAATCCACATCATTGAAAGAAACTTCATCTTTATTTACTGTTTCATCTACAAAGTCCAATTTACTTTCTTGATAACGCAAATATTCATAAGCAAAATATCCGACCAATCCACCAGTAAATAACGGTAAATATTCAAATTTAGGGCTTTTATATGCTTTTAAAATCTCTCTAATCTCTATATTTGGATTATCTGTCTTAATTTCTTGTACTTCATTATCGCTAGCTTTTTTTATCTTCAATAAATGATTTTTACAACTAATCTCTAAAGAAGGATTAAAACCTAAGAAAGAATATCTGCCCCAATGATGTGTATTCTCCACACTTTCAAATAAATACACATTATCACTGATATTTTTCAAGATTTTCAACACTTTAATCGGTGTTGTAAGGTCAGCAAATATTTCTTTACTCACTGGCACTATTTTATATTCTGTTTTTATTGCTTCTAATTCTGCCAGAGTCGGTTTGTACATATTCTAATCCTCCTTTATAAATCTATTTGTAATCAAATAAAAATACCCGTCCTTGAAAATAATATCAAGGACGGGTATCTATATTTCTATATAATTAAATCACTAAAATTATATATTATACTCTACTCGCGGTACCACCTTGTTTGAGCAAATGCTCCTCTTTGCAGGATACTAACATATCCCTCACAGTTAACGCTTGTGTCGCGTTGCAGAATACTAAGATTATCCCTAATCTGTTGACTGCACCCTCAGTGGTCCATTTAATATGCTGCGTACTATAGGCTCTCAGCTCCCCTACTCTCTGTAAGTGCATTTCATATTTTTATCTCCACCTCATAGGTTTCATTAAGGCAAGTATTAAATTTTTGAATTGATTTGCTCATATTATTACACATCAATTATTTTTTGTCAATATTAAATTGTAAACTTTACACTATAAAATAAAAGCAATAACCACCGATATTGTTTTATGGTATAATAATTATACAAATTTTCACCCTGGAGTAAATTAATCATGAATGATGATAAATGGCAACGAACCGTTGCTAAACGAAGAAGACAACGTCGCATACAAAATTTATTTGCTTGTTTTGTAGTTTTATTAGTATTATTAATTTTATCGATTATAGGAGGTTATTACTATTACCAACGCACTAATTCTCCTGAATATGCTTTAGAAGAATTGCAAACAGCCTTTGAACATCGTGATATTGACACTATTCATAAATACGTAGATTTAAAAACTTTATTACCACCAAATTATAAGATTTTGACTAATGATATATTTATCAACGACAAAATCTATACGGAAAAAGAACATAGTATTTATCAAACATTCTATGCCCTCATTGAACCCATCATTATTGATGGTACAATTCAAAGCATTGATAAATATATTCAAACTGGAAATTGGCAACGATTCAATTATGATTCTATGCTTAAAGGTCGTCAATTAGGTATCGATTATACAGAATTAATCAATCGCTCTTTGTTGTTCAATATAAGTTTCAAAGAGATAAAATCCATAGAAACTATTGATGATAATTCAGTTATGGCAACAATTTTAGTTGCAGATAAATACACAGATACTAATTTTGATTTAAAATTAAAATTAGTCAAAAATGAAGAAGGCATTTGGCAAGTCAGCGAAGTTACGAATTATCAAGATTATCTAACTATGATATCTAATCTTTATCGTCAAGATATAAATACGTATTTGACTAATACTAAAGCCGATTTAGATAGAAATAATGCTCAATTCAAGCAATTACAAAGCGAATTTATAGTTTTAGCTGAAAACTTCAAAAATAATCCTTCATCAAGTCAAAGAGCATTGTTAAAATCTTTTATTGATAATAAAATAGTGCCAACATATCAAGATTGGTATAATTATCTACAAAGTTATCAAATACCTACAGGCGCTCGCCATTTACATGAATTGCGCATGGAAAGTACGACATATACTATTCAAGCATGGAAAGCTTATGCTATCGGTATTCAAGATAATAAACCAAAAGATTTAGCTAAGGCTGAACGACTACATCGAAAAGCTATGGAAACAGAGCAGAAAGTTACTGATACGATTAATAATATGCCTGCTTTATTTATGCCTACAGTCGATTAATTTTATACTTCGCTTGACATACTCCCCATGCCTAAATGCAGGGGATTCTTGGATACAAACGATACTTGCCTACTAAAATAGCAGGTCTTACTATATC